>DASQLJ010000682.1:0-2958 GCA_035630095.1 Longimicrobium sp. | reverse complement strand
AGAAGTGGCCCGAGCGGCGGCTGGTGCTGGCGGACGCGAGCGACACCGGCCTCCCCGCCGGCGCGTTCGGCGCGGCGATCTGCTTTCACCTGCTGATGCACCTGGACGAATCCACCTGCCGCGCCGTCTTCCGCGAAGCCGCGCGGCTGGTGGCGCCCGGCGGCACCTTCGTCTTCGACGTCCCCTCGCTCCCCCGCCGCCGCCTGTCGCGCCGGCCGCCGAGCGGGTGGCACGGCGACACCGCCGCGTCGCTGGCCGACGTGCGGCGCTGGGCGGGCGACGCGTGGCGGCTCAAGCGGTGGCGCGGGATCGTCGCGATGCCCATCCACCGGATCCCCTCGCGGTGGCGGGCCGGGCTGGCGGGGGTGGACGCGTGGATCGGGCGGACGCCGCTGGGGCGGTGGTCGTCGTACTACGTTTGCGAGATGGAGCGATGCTGATGCGTGCTTCCGACGTGCTGCGGCGCCTCGTCCGCCGGGCGGTGCCGCTGGAGCTGCGCGCGGGGCTGGCCCACGCGCGCCGCGCCCGCAGTGACCGCGCCCGAGGGATCGCGTTCGCCGAGGCGCGCGGCGGGGGCGAGTGGCCGGTGCGCGTGGAGCTGTGGCAGCGGGTGATGCCCTCCACGGTGCTCGAGGCGAAGCTGGCGAACCTGCGGCTCGGCGCGTCGCTGGTCGACCGGAGCGCGGTGGAGCCGGGGGCGCGCTGGTCGTTCTGGCACCGCGTGGGCCGGCCGGGCGCGGCGCGCGGCTTCCGGGAGGGCCGCAACATCGTGGACGGGCGGCTGGTGAAGCAGGTGGGCGGCGGGCTCTGCCAGCTCAGCAGCCTCCTCTACCACCTGGCGCTGCTCGGCGGGCTGGAGGTGGAGGAGCGGCACGCCCACAGCCTGGACATCTACCGCGAAGAGGAGCGCTTCACCCCGCTCGGCGCCGACGCCACGGTGGTGTGGGGGTTCAAGGACCTGCGCCTGCGCAACCCGCACGCGGCCGCCGTGAGCATCGGCTGCCGGGTGGAGGGCGACCGGCTGATCGGCGAGCTGCGCAGCGCGTCGGAGCTCCCGGCGCGGAGCGTGGCCTTCGTCCGCGAGCCCGCGTCGCCAGGGCGGGTGCGCGTGTGGGCGGTGGTGGACGGCGCCGCCTGCGCCGAGACGGAGTACGAGCAGCGGCAGGGGCTGGCGCTGGCCTGAGCGTTGCTGGAGCGCGGTTTGCACACCGCCGCGCGCATGAACACGCGCATCTTCGTGGCGGTGGCTTCGATCTCAAGGACGATGACGTTCTGGAGGACGCCATGAGCGTCTCCGGCGCGCCGGCGGCATCGCGCCGCACGTTCATCCGCCACACGGTGGGCGTGCCGATCGTGGTGCGGAAGGTGGACGGCAGCGGAGCGCGCGAGGAGCAGAGCGTGAACGTGAGCGAGGGCGGCCTCTCCTTCGTCTCCGAGAACGAGATCCCCATCGGCACCACCATCGAGGTCTGCATCGCCGAGGTCGATCCGCCCTTCCAGGCGGAGGCGCGGGTGGTGTGGGCCAGCCCCGAGCCCGAGGGCGGCTGGTGCACCGGCGTGCAGTTCCTCGAGGCCGCCGACGCCTTCCGGGTGCGCATGGTGGAGCAGGTGTGCGCCATCGAGCGCTACCGCCGGGAGGTCGAGGCCGTCGACGGCCGCCTCCTCACCCCGCAGGAAGCCGCGAAGGAGTGGATCGGCAAGTACGCCGGGCGCTTCCCGGGGAAGTAGCGCGCGCCGGATCCTGGACCTCGCCGTATCTCCATCCCCTGAATGTCGCCGTTGAAGCCTCACCATCCGGTGAGGCTTTCGTCGTTGCGGGCGTAGACGACGAAGTGCCGTATCGTGGGATAGGGCAAGGGTTTCGATCCATCGACGTAGCACATGTCGAGCGTTTGCCGCATCCCCGCCCGCACCGGCACGCACCCTGCGACGGGGTGCCGTCCCTTCCGGCCCCGCAGGAGCGGCGGCCGGTGAATCACCCGAGGGCTGGAGGTGACGATGGACGCCACGATGACCGAAGCGCCGCGACGGACGAAAGGCCTGGAGACGCGGCAGCGCGCGCCGGCCCACGCCGGGCGGCCGCGCACCGAGGTGAACCGCATCCGCAACGAGGTGCCCCCGCTCGCCACGCCGGTATGGGCCAAGCGCCTGGCGGTGGGGCTGGGCTACTTCAGCGTGGGGCTGGGGCTGGCCGAGCTGCTGGGCACGCGGCGGCTGGAGGAGTGGCTGGGGGTGGAGAACGCGAAGCTGATCCGCGCCTACGGCGTGCGCGAGATCGCCACCGGCGTGCAGATCCTGATGGGGAGCCGCCTGGCGCCGCTGCTGTGGGGCCGCGTCGCGGGCGACGTGCTGGACCTGGGCACGCTGGGCGTGGCGCTGCGCGACCCCGACGCCAACCGCCGCAACCTGGCCATCGCCATGGGCGCGGTGACCGGGGTGATGCTGCTCGACATCCTGGATGGCATGGCGCTCGGCAAGACGCGCTCGTGACGGCGGCGTGAGGCCCGCGGCCGGGCGCCTCGCGGGGCGCCGGCGCGCGGGGTCGTCGCGATGGGTGAGGTGGTTTCGGAGGCGGGCGGAGGCGTGCGGAACGGTCGCGGGCGGTCCGTCGGCGAGCTTGGTGGAACCCGGGTAGGGGAGGTTTGTGATGAAGGCACTGGCCTGGCACGGCAAGGAAGACATCCGCTGCGACAACGTCCCCGATCCCACGATCGAGGAGCCGACGGACGCGATCGTCCGCATCACCTCCACGGCGATCTGCGGGAGCGACCTGCACCTGTACGACGGCTACATCCCCTTCATGAAGCCCGGCGACATCGTGGGCCACGAGCCGATGGGGATCGTGGAGGAGGTGGGGAGCGCGGTCACCAAGCTCAAGCGCGGCGACCGCGTGGTGATCCCCTTCACCATCTGCTGCGGTGCCTGCTGGTTCTGCGAGAAGGGGCTGTGGTCGTGCTG
>DASQLJ010000681.1:0-4425 GCA_035630095.1 Longimicrobium sp. | reverse complement strand
TCGGCGCCGTTGGCAACGGCGGTATCGTTGCCTACGGCGCGCGAAGCCCGGCCCGGAGCGCAGCGGAGGGACACGCCCGCATCCGTCTTTCCGTTTTGGGTCCGGCAGCACCATCTCGCGCTCCGTCCGGGCCCCGCGGCTGGACATCCCTTCGCGCCGCGCGGGTCCCATCCCCCGTTCCACCCGTTCCACCCGTTCCACCCGTTCCACCCCTCACCCCGAAGACCCATGTCGCGTGGCAAAGTGCTGCTGATGGCTGGCGTGGCCGCGTTCGTCGCCACCATGGCCGCGGGGTCGGGCGGGGCCGTCTTCCCGTCCACCCTGCGCTGGGCGGCGTGGATCGCGTGCCCCGCCGGCACCGCGCCGAAACCCCAGTCTCCGGTCCGGGAGGGCGGGTTCCACTGCGTGGGCCCCGGCGGCGAGGTGCGCGACCGGACGCTGCCGGCGATGGGCGGGCTGTGGCTGATGTACTTCATGGCGACGTCGGTGGTGCTGTCGCTCCTGGCCGCGCGGGGGTTGGTGCCGGACCCTTCCGGCATGCGCCTCACGCAGGGGGAGCCGCCCCGCCCGGCGCCCACGGCGGTGGAGACGGCGGCGCGGGAGCCGATGGCGGAGGACCAGACGATCCAGGCCATCGCGTTCGTCCGCGAGATGACGGGGATGGGGCTGAAGGAGGCGACGGACTGGGTGGAGGCGATGCCCCACCGCGCGCCGGCGGTTGAAGGTGTCACCGCGGCCCCGGCGTCCTCGCCGGTATCGTTCGGACGGGAGGAGCGGCTGGCCGAGCTGAAGCGGATGGCGGACGTGGGGCTGATCACCGCCGCGGACTACGAGGCCAGGAAAGCGGAGATCCTGGCCGAGCCGTAGCCGTCATCCAGCAGACCGAAAGACCCTGGGTCACACCTGTCTCAGGGCCTGGTGCGGGAACGAATCCCCTGGGTTTCACGCAGAGTCAGCAGAGTAAGCAGAGAACATCAGAGCCGCACCAGAGGCAACTCTGTCATATTAGTTCTGCTGTTCTGCCGTTCTGCTAACTCTGCTGACTCTGCGTGAACCTTTTTCCCGGACGGGCCTACGCGGTGCCGTGGCCGGTGAGCTGCTTGCCGCCGATGACGTGGACGTGCAGGTGGGCGACCGTCTGACCGCCCTCGGCGCCGGTGTTGACCACGGTGCGGTAGCCGCTCGCGGCCACCCCCTCCTGACGCGCCACGTCGCGCACCGCCAGCAGCAGCGTGCCCGCGAGCGCGCCGTCGCCGTCGCCCAGCGCGTCCACCGATTCCACGTGGCGGCGGGGGATCACCAGCACGTGCACGGGGGCGGCGGGGTTGATGTCGCGGATGGCGATCCAGTCGTCGCCCTCGGCCACGCGCGGCGAGGGGATCTCGCCGCGGATGATCTTGCAGAAGATGCAGTTGTCCATGCGCTCGCCGGTTGGATGGGGTGCGGCCTGTCGCCTCCGGCGGAAAAGTGACGCGGCCGGCGAAGCTCCACAAGCTCCGCCGGCCGTTCTCCGTTCACCCCCGCCGCGCCCTGCCGTTCTTCGCCGTCTTCCGTCTCGGGGGCTCCTCCCCCGCCGGCCGCGGCGCGGGGCCGCCGATGCACGCCAGCACCACCGGCTCGTTCTGCTCCGCCGCCGCCTCCAGCGCGCGGATCTCGGCGCGGAGCTCCCGCGCGCGCAGGTCCAGCGCGGCGAGCTCGTCCCTGTCGTGGCCGCGCTGGATGAGGAGGACGGCGGTCGCGCGCGCGATGGCGGCGAGCTCCTGGTTGAGCCGGGCGAGCTCGTCCGTGGCGTCCGGCGAAAGCGAGGTCGGCATCGGGGCGGGATTCGGTCGGGTCGAGACGCGGATCGCGCGCGGCGCGGGGCCCGGGCGATCCGGCAGGGTGATGGAGGCCGCGCGAGACATCCCCCGGGTAAGGCCTGCGGGGGCACACCGCAAGGGATCGGCCGGGCGCGCGGTGGTGCCCGCCTTGTATCCCCGGAGTGCCCCGGCAAGATCCCCACGCGACAAATCGTCACCTTCCCCCGTCGATCTCCCAACCTTCGACGCACATGCGACGACGCGACGCTCTCCCGGGGCTGTGGTGCAGAAGGCCCGCGCGTTGCACCTTCCCCCGCGCGGCATGGGCGCAATCGTGCAGGCACGCCTCCCGGACGCCGGTCACGCAGTGCCGGCGGTCGGACGCCGGACGCACCCGTCCCCGAAGGACTTGGTGATGAGCATGCTCGTACCGCGGCAGCCAGGCGGCCACGCAGCCGGGGCCCGGACGGACCGGGCGCCCGCGGCGCGCGCCGTCGTGGCTCCCGCGGGGCGGGGCCGCACGTGACCGCGCGCCGTGGCGGGGCCGCGGCGTTCCAGTCGCGCGTGGGCGACCGGCTGCGCGACCTGGCCGACGCCCGCGAGATCGCGTCGGTGGCCGTGGAGATGGTGGGCGAGCGGCTGGGCGTGGCGCGCGTGGTGTACGCCGTGGTCGACGAGGGCGACGCCGGCACCGCGACGGTGGAGGCCGGGTGGACGGACGGCGGGCTCCCCCCGCTCTCGGGCAGCCATCCGCTGGCGGCGCTGGGGATCCGGCCCGGTGAGCGCGGCGCGGGGATCCACCGCGTGGACGACGCAGCCGCCGGGCAGGTGCCCGCGACGGGCCGCGCCGCGATGGAGGGATCCGTCGTCGCCGCGCTGGCCGTGCCGCTGATGCGCGGGGGAACCCTCTGCGCGGTGATCGCCGCCCACGACGCCGCGCCGCGGCGCTGGAAGGACGCGGACGTGGCGCTGCTGCGCGACGTGGGCGAGCGCGTGTGGGCCGAGACCGAGCGGGCGCGCGCGCAGGCCGCGCTGCGGGCCAGCGAGACGCGGCACCGCATGATCGTGGAGGGCGCGCGCGACTACGCCATCTACACCGCCGACGAGAACGGCCGTATCGAGAGCTGGCCGCCGGGCGCCCAGGCGGTGTTCGGCTGGACGGCCGAGGAGGCGGTCGGGCAGCCCTTCGAGATCACCTTCGTTCCCGAAGACCGGGAGCGCGGGGCCCCCGCCGAGGAGCTGGCGGTGGCGCGGGCGCAGGGGACGGCCGGCGACGTACGCTGGCACCTGCGCAAGGACGGCTCGCGCGTGTTCATCGAGGGAACCACCCGCGCGCTGCGGGGCGGCGACGGCGCGCCGAGCTTCCTCAAGATCGGCCAGGACGTGACGCTGCGCCGCGCGGCCGAGGCGGCGCTGCGCGAGAGCGAGGCGCGCCAGCGCTTCCTGCTGGCCGTGGGCGACCGGCTGCGCGAGCTGGACGACCCGCGCCAGGTGGCGTACGCCGCGGCCGAGATGCTGGGGCGGCACCTGCAGGTGGACCGCGCCGTGTACGCGCAGGTGGAGCCCGACGGCGAGCACGCCTCCGTGTGGGCGGAGTGGGCCGGCGGCGCCCTCCCCCCCGCCGCCGACCGCTACCGCATGGACGACTACGGCGTGGGCGAGGCGTACCGGCAGGGGCGCATCCACTGGCTGTACGACGCGCACGCCGAGCGGGACGTGCGCCCCGGCGCCGCGGCGCTCGCGGCGGTGGGCGTGCGCGCGGCGGTGGGCGCCCCGATCCTGAAGGGCGGCCGGCTGAGCGCCGTGCTGGCCGCCCACCACGCCCTGCCGCGGGAGTGGAGCGACGCCGAGGTGGAGCTGGTGCGCGACGTGGGCGAGCGCGTGTGGGCCGAGGCCGAGCGCGCACGCGCCCAGGCGGCGCTGCGCGAGAGCGAGGCGCGGCACCGCATGATCGTGGAGGGCGCCGTGGGCTACGCGATCTTCACCGCCGACGACGGGCGCCGCATCGAGAGCTGGCCGCCGGGGGCGCAGTCGGTGTTCGGATGGACGGCGGAGGAGGCCGTGGGCCAGCCGGTGGACATGCTGTTCGTGGCCGAGGACCGTGCCCGCGCCGTCCCCGAGCGCGAGTTCGCCACCGCCCGCGCCCGGGGCGTGGCGCCCGACGTGAGGTGGCACCTGCGCAAGGACGGCTCGCGCGTGTTCATCGAGGGGAGCGTGCGGGCCATGCGCGACGCCGCCGGCGCGCTGCGCTTCGTGAAGATGGGGCAGGACGTGACCCGCCGCCGCCAGGCCGAGAAGGCGCTGCGCGAGAGCGAGGCGCGCTTCCGCCTGCTCTTCGACTCGATGGACGAGGGGTTCTGCATCCTGGAGGTGCTGTTCGACGCGGCGGGACAGGCGGCCGACTACCGCTTCCTGGAGGTGAACCCCGCCTTCGAGCGCTACACCGGGCTGGCCGGCGCGGCGGGGAAGACGATGCGCGAGCTGGCGCCCGCGCACGAGGCGCACTGGTTCGAGACGTACGGACGCGTCGCGCTGACCGGCGAGCCGGCCCGCTTCGAGGCCCGCGCCGCGGCGCTGGAGGGCCGCTGGTACGACGTGTACGCCTTTCGCGTGGGCGAGCCGGCGC
>DASQLJ010000680.1:0-18408 GCA_035630095.1 Longimicrobium sp. | reverse complement strand
TGGCCAACCACCTCCGCGCGCTGGGCGCCGGCCCCGAAACGCGCGTCGGCATCCTGCTGGAGCGCGGCGCGGAGACGATCGTCTCGATCCTGGGCGTGCTGAAGGCGGGCGCGGCGTACGTCCCCATGGACGCCGCCCACCCCGCCGAGCGCCTGGGGTGGATCATCGGGGATGCTGGCGTCTCCGTCCTCCTCACCCAGGAGCGTCTGCAGGGCCGCGCCGGTCCGCTCGACGGCGTGCACCTCTGCCGCGTGGACGCGGACGCGACGGCGATCGCGGCGCGCTCCGCCGAGGCGCCGGTCACCGGTGTGGCGGCGGAGAACCTGTGCTACGTGATCTACACCTCGGGGAGCACCGGCCGGCCCAAGGGCGTGCTGATGCACCACCGCGGCGTGTGCAACTACGTGCACTGGGCGCTGCGCGCCTACCCGGCCGATCAGGGCGCGGCGCCGCTCTACTCCTCCATCGCCGTGGACCTTCCGGTCACCAACCTCCTCCCGCTCTTCGCCGGGCAGGCGGTGCACGTGCTTCCCGAAGAGCAGCCGGTGGAGGCGCTGGCGGAGCTCCTCCGCACCACGCCGCTGGGGCTGGTGAAGATCACCCCCATCCACCTGGAACTGCTGGCCGGGATGCTCACGCCCGAGCAGGCCGCCGGCGCCGCGCGGGCGCTGGTGATCGGCGGCGACGTCCTGGCGGCCGAGTCGACGCGCTTCTGGCAGCAGCACGCGCCGGGAACGCAGCTGGTGAACGAGTACGGGCCCACCGAGACGGTGGTCGGCTCGTCGGCGTACCTCCTCGCCCTGGGGCGGCACCGCGCCGGCCCCACGCCGGTGGGCCGGCCGATCCAGAACCTGCGCTTCTACGTGCTCGACCAGCACCTGGAGCCGGTGCCGGCGGGCCTTCCCGGTGAGCTGTACATCGGCGGGGCGGGGGTGGCGCGCGGGTACCTGGGCCGCCCGTCGCTCACGGCCGAGAAGTTCGTCCCCGAGCCCTTTGCCGAGGCGGGCGCGCGGATGTACCGCACGGGCGACCGCGCGCGGTGGCTGGCCAACGGCAACCTGATGATCCTGGGCCGCACCGACCACCAGGTGAAGGTGCGCGGCTACCGGGTGGAGGCCGGCGAGATCGAGGCCGCGCTCCGCCGCCACCCCGCCGTGCGGCAGTGCCTAGTGATCGTGCGCGAAGACATCCCCGGCGACCGGCGCCTGGTGGCCTACGTGGTGGGCGCCGACGCGGCAGCGGAGCCGGCGGCGCTCCGCGAGCACCTGCGGCAGAGCCTCCCCGAGTACATGGTGCCCGGCGCCTTCGTGCGGATGGACGCGCTCCCCAAGACGGCCACGGGGAAGATCGACCACCGGACGCTCCCCGTTCCCGAGTACGCGGCCGAGACCGGGTACGTGGCGCCGCGCACGCCGATGGAAGGGGTGCTGGCCGAGATCTGGGCCGAGGTGCTGGGCGTGGACCGGGTGGGCGCCGCCGACGACTTCTTCGCGCTGGGCGGGCACTCGCTGCTGATCATGCGGCTGATCGCGCGGCTGCGCTCCGACTTCGGGGTGGACCTCTCGATCCGCGCGGTGTTCACCGCGCCCACGCTGGCCGAGATGGCCGCGCGGGTGGAGGAGGCGATCTACCTGGAGGTGGAGGCGATGGACGACGACGAGGCCGCGGCGCTGGCCGGGCTGGAACCGGTGGGAGGCGACTGATGAGCATCCACGAAGGCCCCGTCGCGATCAACGGCCTCCGGCTGTCGCCCGCCAAGCAGGCGCTGATCGAGGCGCGGCTCCGTGGCCGCGGGCGCATGGGCGGGATCGTCCGGCGTGACCACGGCGCGCGCGTGCCGCTGTCGCCGGCGCAGGAGCGGCTCTACTTCCTCGACTGGCTGCAGCCCGGGGTGGCCGCCTACAACATCGCCGAGGCGGTGCGGCTGAGCGGCACCGACGAGGCGGCGCTGGAGCGCGCGCTGGGCGAGGTGGTGCGCCGGCACGACGCGCTGCGCACCACCTTCCACGAGGCCGACGGCGTCCCCTTCGGCACCGTGGCCCCGTTCGCCGGCTTCCGCCTCCCCGTCGAAGACCTCTCCGCCCTCGGCGAGGACGAGCGCGAGGCCGAGGCGGTGCGGCGGCTGGCGGGGGAGAACACGCGCGGGTTCAGCCTAGGCGAGGGGCCGCTGCTGCGCGCCACCCTCCTGCGGCTGGGCGGCGGCGAGCACGTGCTCGTCCTGTGCATGCACCACATCGTGGGCGACGGGTGGAGCACGCGCGTGCTCTTCCGCGAGCTGTGGGCGCTGTACGACGCGTTCCGCGAGGGGCGCCCGTCTCCCCTCCCCGAGCTGGAGGTGCAGTACGCCGACTACGCCGCCTGGCAGCGCGAGCAGGCCGGCGGCCAGGCCGAGGCCGGGCAGCTGCGCTACTGGCGCGAGCGGCTGGCCGGCGCCCCCGAGGCTCTGGACCTCCCTGCCGACCACCCGCGCCCGGCGCTGCCCACCTTCCGCGGCGCCACCGTCCCCGTCGCTGTCTCGTTAAGTGTGCTCGACCGGCTGAAGGCGCTGGCGCGGGCCGAGGGGACCACGGTGTACGTGGCCGCGCTGGCCGCCTGGCAGGTCTGCCTGTCGCACTGGTCGGGGAGCGACGACATCGTGGTGGGCGGCGTGACGGCCGGCCGCACGCGGCGCGAGGTGGAGGGCCTGATCGGCCTGTTCGTGAACACGCTGGTGCTGCGGACCGGGCTGGGCGGCGACCCCACGCTGCGCGAGGTGGTGTGCCGCGCGCGCGAGTGCCTGCTGGGCGCCTACGAGCACCAGGACCTGCCCTTCGAACGGGTGGTGGCCGAGCTGCGCCCCGAGCGCAACCTGAGCCAGAGCCCGCTCTTCCAGGTGATGTTCCTGCTGAACCACGTGGAAGAGCGCGCGTCGCCGGGCGCCGTCCAGGCGCGCAGCCTGGACGCCGAGCTGGGGGTGGCCAAGTTCGACCTGACGCTGGAGCTGCACGCGCACGCCCGCGGCCTCTCCGGCACGCTGGAATACGCGGCCGACCTCTTCGACCGCGACACGGCGCTGCGGCTGGCCGGAGACGTGGAGCGGGTGCTGGAGGCGCTCGCGGCGGACCCCGACGGCCGTCTCTCGCGCCTGGAGCGGATGGGCGCGGCCGAGCGCGACCGCGTGCTCTTCGCGTGGAATCGTACGGAGGGCGAGGCGCCGGTCCGCTGCATCCACGAGTTCTTCGCCGACCGCGCCGCCGCCGCGCCCTCCGCCGAGGCGGTGGTCTACCGCGGGCGGACGCTGACGTACGCGGAGCTCGACGCGCGGGCCAACCGTCTCGCGCACCGCCTAGTGGCGCTCGGCGCGGGGCCGGAGACGCGCGTGGGCGTGTGCCTGGAGCGCTCGGAGCAGTGGCCGCTGGCGCTGATGGCGGCGCTCAAGGCGGGCGCCTCGTACGTGCCGCTCGACCCGGCGTATCCCCCGGAGCGCCTGGCGTACATGCTGGCCGACTGCGGCGCCACGGTGCTGGTGACGCAGGAGTCGCTGCGCCCGCTTCTTCCCACTGGCGTCCCCGTCGTCTCGATCGACGGCGACGTGGAGGGGATCGCCGCGCTCCCGGCCACCGCGCCGGTGACGGCGGTGCGGCCGTGGAACGCGGCGTACGCCATCTACACCTCGGGGTCCACCGGCCGTCCTAAGGGCGTGCAGGTGACGCACGCCAATGCGGCCAACCTCTTTGTGGGGATGGGCGCGTGCGTGGGCGGGCGGGTGCCGGGAACGTGGCTGGCGCAGGCCAGCATCAGCTTCGACATGCACGTGGTGGAGCTGCTGTGGACGCTGGTCCACGGCTTCCGCGTGGTGATCCTTCCCGAGATGGACCGCGCCGGGCGCGACGAGAGCCCGGCCGCGCTGATCCGCCGCCACGCCGTCACCCACTTCCAGTGCACGCCCTCGCTCGCCGCGGTGATGGTGGCCGAGGACGGGCTCGACGCGCTCGCCGGGCTCGACGCCCTTCTCCTTGGCGGCGAGGGGATGCCGGTGGAGCTCGCCGCGCGCATCGCCCGGGCGCACCCGGGGGTGCTGGTCAACATGTACGGGCCGACGGAGACCACCGTCTGGTCCTCCTCCTTCCCCGTGGGATCGGTGGACGGCGCGGTCCCGGTCGGCCGCCCGCTGCTGAACCAGCGGATCTACGTGCTCGACGCGGCGCTGCGGCCCGTTCCGGTGGGCGTGCCCGGCGAGCTGTGCATCGGCGGCGCCGGGGTGAGCCGCGGCTACGTGAACCGGCCGGGGATGACCGCCGACCGCTTCATCCCCGACGCGTTCGGCCGCGAGCCGGGCGCGCGGCTGTACCGCACCGGCGATCGCGCCCGCTGGCGCGCCGACGGCACGCTGGAGTGCCTGGGCCGCGTGGACGGGCAGGTGAAGGTGCGCGGCTTCCGCATTGAGCCGGGCGAGATCGAGGCCGCCCTTCGCGCGCACGACGCCGTGCGCGAGTGCGTGGTGATCGCGCGGGAAGACCGTCCAGGCGAGAAGCGCCTGGTCGGCTACGTGGTCCCGGCGGACGGCGGGGAGATGGAGGCGAACGCGCTGCGGGCGCATCTGGAGACGCAGCTGCCGCGGCACATGGTGCCCGACGCCTTCGTCGCCCTCGCCGCGCTCCCGCTGAACCCGAACGGGAAGCTGGACCGCCGCGCCCTTCCCGCGCCCGAGGCACGCCGCGCCGCCCGTGACGACAGCGGCCCGGCGGACGAGGTGGAGGCGAAGCTCGTCGCCATCTGGCAAGAGCTGCTGGGCGCGGAGGGGATCGGCATGGGGGAGAGCTTCTTCGACCTGGGCGGCACCTCGATCCTGGCGCTGCGGCTGTTCTCGCGCGTCAACGCCCGGCTGGGGTGCGACCTCCCGGTGTCCACGCTCTTCACCGGCGCCACGGTGCGGCACATGGCGCACACCGTCCGGGAGCAGCGTCGCGCGGCGGGGGCGCCCGCCTCCCCCGTGGTGCCGCTGCAGCCGGCCGGCACGCTCCCGCCGCTGTGGGTGGTGCACACCGCCGGCGGCGACGTGACGCCGTACATGAACGTGGTCCGCCACCTGGGCCCCGCGCAGCCCGTGTACGGCCTGCGGGACACCGCCGCCGACTTCTCGCGCCCGCTGGCCGCCATCGCCAGCGAGTACGTGCGGGCGATGCGGGAGACGCAGCCGGAGGGGCCGTACTACCTGGCCGGCTGGTCGTTCGGCGGGTCGGTGGCGTTCGAGATGGCGCTGCAGCTGGAGGCGAGCGGCCAGGCGGCGGCGTTCGTGGGCCTCCTCGACACCATGTCGCCGCCGATGGTGAACGACTGGCCGTCGCGCGACGCCGACATCGTGGCCGGGCTGGCGCGCGAGATCGCCGAGGAGCACGGCCACGCCTTCCACGTGCCCCCCGAAGCGCTCGCCGGGCTGGGCCGCGACGAGCAGATCCAGCTCGTCTTCGACGCGCTGGCGGCGCGCGGCGCCGCGCCCGCGGGGTTCACCGTGGAGCACCTCGCCGCCGCCTGCAAGCTGAACCGCGACCGCAACGCCAGCCGCGCGGTGTACGCGCCCGGGCGCTTCGGCGGCACGCTCACCCTGTTCCGCGCCAGCGACCTTCCCGACCACGTGGCCGCCTTCCTGTCTCCGCGCCCGGAAAGCGACCGGCACGACTACGGGTGGGCGCCCTACACCGCGCGGCCGGTGGAGGTCTGCCCCGTTCCCGGAAGCCACAACACGATCGCCGCCGAGCCGCACGTGCGCGTGCTGGTGGAGCGGCTGAGCACGGCGCTGGCCGGCGCGCGCGGGCGCGCGGGCACCCCTTCGTCCCCGATTTCGTCCCCGATCATCCTGAACGGCAGGACCCATGGCTGATACACGGCTCACCCATCCCGCCCGCTGGCGCGCGCTCCTCGGCCTCCTCTGGGAGGCGGGACGCGGCCGCGTGCTCCTGTACGCCGCGGCGGTGGTGGCGGCGGGCGCCCTGCCCACCGTGCTGATCCTGCTCAGCGGCGAGCTGGTGCACGCCATCAACGCGGTGCCCACCGCCGGCACCGGCCCGGCGCTGCGGGCGCTGGCCTGGCTGGCGGCCGCGCTGGCCGCGCTCACCGTGGCCAGCAACGCCGCCGTCTACCTGGGCAGCGTGATCGGCGGCGCCTTCTCGCTGGCGGTGCACAGCCGGGTCACGCGGGCCACGCTGGGCACCCCCGGGCTGGCCCCGCTGGAAGACCCCGCCTTCGCCGACCGCCTGCAGGCCATCGACGAGGCCGAGCGCCGCGGCGTGCTGCGCGACACGGCGCGCCACCTCTTCACCGTGGTGGCGATGCGGCTGCGCGGCCTGGGCGCCTTCGTGGTGCTCTTGGGCTTCCAGTGGTGGGCGCCCTTCGTCCTGCTGGCGGCGTGGCACCTCACCAACCGGCTGTACGAAAGCGCCACCGAAAAGGGCGTGACGGTGGACATGGGCGACGGCGCCGTGCAGATGCGCCGTGCCGAGTACCTCCGCTCGCTGGCGGTGGAGGCGCCGGCCGCCAAGGAGATCCGCCTGTTCGGCTTGGGGCACTGGCTGGTGGGCCGCTACGGCGACGCCTGGATGCGCGCGCTGGGGGCGATGTGGGCGAGCCGCAAGGCCAACCGCGCGCTCACCCTGGCCACCGTGGCCGCGCTGGCCCTGTCGCACGCGCTGGTGCTCGGCGCCCTGGCGCTGGCCGCCATCCGCGGCGACCTGGGCGCGGCCGCGCTCCTGGTATTCATCCAGGCCGCGCTGGCCACGGCCGACCTGGGGATGATGCTCGACCCGCAGTGGGCGCTGGCGCAGTCGCTGGCCGTCTCCGGGCGCGTGGCCGAGCTGGAGGTGCCCGCCGACGCCCCGCCGTTCCCCGCCGCCGCGCTCCCGGCGCCGCGCGCGGAGCGCGGCGGCGTGGCGCTGGAGCTCGGCGGCGTGCGCTTCACCTACCGCGGGCGCGGCGAGCCGACGCTCGACGGGCTCAGCCTGCACGTTCCCGCCGGCCAGTCGCTCGCCATCGTGGGCGAGAACGGGGCGGGGAAGAGCACGCTGATCAAGCTCCTGTGCGGGCTGTACGAACCGCAGGAGGGGCGCATCACCATGGACGGCGCGATGACGCCGCTGCAGGCGCGCGGCCGGATCGCGGCGATCTTCCAGGACTTCGTGCGCTACCCGCTCCCGCTGCGCGAGAACGTGGCCTTCGGAAACCTGCAGCTGGTGGGAGACGAGGCCGCGCTTCGCGCCGCCCTGGACGACGCGGGCGGCGGCGGGCTGATCGAGCGGCTCGCGCACGGGTGGGACACGGTGCTCTCGCGTGAGTTCGAGGGCGGCTCCGACCTGTCGGGCGGGCAGTGGCAGCGGGTGGCGCTGGCCCGCGCGCTCACCGCCGTGCGTGGCGGCGCGGGGCTGCTGATCCTGGACGAGCCCACCGCCGCCCTCGACGTGCGCGCCGAGACCGAGCTCTTCGACCGCTTCCTGGAGCTCACGCGCGACGTCACCACCATCCTGGTCTCGCACCGCCTTTCGAGCGTGCGCCACGCCGACCGGATCGTGGTGATCGACGGCGGGCGGGTGGTGGAGGACGGGACCCACGAATCGCTGATGCGCGCGGGCGGCCGCTACGCGCGGATGTATTCCCTGCAGGCCGAGCGGTTCGCCGCCGAGCCTGTCCTCGAACTCGCGGAGGTGGCAAGTGCATGAACGCTGGCGTGCCCTGGTCCTGCTGGTGGGGACCGCGTGGCGAACCGATCCCCGGCGCTCGGCCGGGCTGCTGCTGGAGCCGATCAGCTACCTGCGCGTGCCGCTGTTCGCCCTCTTCCTGGGGATGGTGGCCGACGGCGCGGTGCGGGGCGACACCCGCACCCTCGCGATCGGCGTGGGCGGCCTGGCGCTCTCGCGCGTCCTCTGGTTCGTGGGGATGTGGGTGGGGAGCTGGAACCGGCTGGAGCTGTCGGAGAAGGTGGGCTTCGCGCTCGACTGCCAGATCGCGACCCTCTCGTCGGGGATCCCCGGCGTGGAGCACCACGAGCGGCCCGACTACCAGGACCGGCTGGAGCTGCTGCGCCAGGAGCAGGGGCTGCTGGGCGGCGCGCTCAACACCCTGATCGTCACCGCCAACACGGTGGTGGCCAGCATCGGCACGCTGGCGGTGCTGGCGTGGGCCAACCCCTGGCTTCTCCTGCTGGTGCCCTTCGCGCTCCCCGCCTTCCCCTCGGCGGCGATCCAGCAGCGCATCTTCGCGAAGGCCGAAGAGGCCTCGGCCGCGCCGTTCCGCCGCGCCCGGCACCTGCGCCGGCTGACGGTGGACCGCAACGCCGGAATGGAGCTGCGCCTGTTCGGCCTCACCGCCGAGATCCCGGCGCGCTTCCGCAAGGCGTGGAACGAGGCGTGGGCGCACATGAACCACGCCGAGGGGCGCGGCGTGGTGATCGACACGGTGTGCGACCTGGTCTACCTCACCGGGTTCGCGGGCGCGGTGGCGTTCATGCTGTGGCGCGCCGTGCGCGGGCAGGCCACGGTGGGCGAGGTGGTCATCGCCTTCTACCTGGGGCAGGAGGTGCGCGCCAGCGTGGTGGACCCGATCCGCCGCGTGAGCAGTCTGGGCTCGCTGCTGCGCGCCGCCGGCCGGCTGATCTGGCTGCGGGACTATGCCGAGGCCGAGACGGCGGCCCGCCCCGGCCGCGGCCCCGCCCCCGCGCGGCTGCGCGAGGGGATCACCTTCGAAAACGTCTCCTTCCGCTACCCTGGCACCGACCGCTGGGCGCTCAGGGACGTCTCCTTCCACGTTCCCGCCGGCGGGGTGATCGCGCTGGTGGGCGAGAACGGCGCGGGGAAGACCACGCTGGTCAAGCTCCTGGCCCGGATGTACGAGCCGACGGAGGGGCGGATCCTGGTGGACGGCGCCGACCTCGCGTCGATCGGGGTGGACGCGTGGCGCGAGCGGCTGTCGGCCGCCTTCCAGGACTTCGCGCGTTTCGAGCTTCCCGCCCGCCAGTCGGTGGGCGTGGGCGACCTCCCGCGCGTGGACGATTCTCGCGCCATGGAGGCCGCCCTCGACCGCGCGGGCGCGGCCGACGTGATGGCCGCGCTCCCCGCCGGCGGCGACACGCAGCTGGGCGCGCGCTGGGAGAACGGGGTCGACCTCTCCACCGGGCAGTGGCAGAAGCTGGCGCTGGGCCGCGCGCTGATGCGCACCGAGCCGCTCCTGGCCTTCTTCGACGAGCCCACGGCGAGCCTCGACGCGCTGGCCGAGTACGCGCTGTTCGAGCGCTACGCCCGCGAGGCGCGGCAGGGCTCGGCGCGCGGGGCGGTGACCGTCCTCGTGTCGCACCGCTTCAGCACCGTGCGCTCGGCCAACCTGATCCTGGTGATCGAGGGCGGCCGGGTGTCGGAACTGGGCGCGCACGACGAGCTGATCCTGCGCGAGGGGCTGTACTCCGAACTCTACCTGCTGCAGGCCCGGGCCTACCAGCAAGCCGCCGTTCCGGCGCTGGAGGCCGCGTGAGCGCCGCGTGCCGCGACGCCTGGTTCGACCGGGCGATCGAATTCGCCGCCGACCTGATCCGAATCCCCTCGCTCCCGGGCGAAGAGGGCGCGGTGGCGCGGCGGATCGTGAGCGAGCTGGAGCGCCTGGGCTTCGACGAGGCGTGGATCGACCGCGCGGGGAACGTCACCGGCCGCATCCGGGGCACGGGGAGCGCCCCCGCGGTGATGCTGGCCTCGCACATGGACGTGGTGGACGCGGGCGACGACGACGGGTGGGAGCACCCGCCCCATGCCGGCGTGCTGGCCGACGGCTACCTGCACGGCCGCGGGGCGATGGACCTGAAGGGCCCGCTGGCGCTGCAGGTGTACGCGGCCGCCCAGTTCATCGACCGCCCCCCCCCCGGCGACCTGGTGCTGGTCTGCTCGGTCTACGAGGAGAAGGGCGGGTGGGGGATGATGCACTGGATGGACACCGCCGCCAGCCGCCCCGGCGCGGTGATCCTGGCCGAGGCCACCGGCGGCGATCTGTGCATCGGCCACCGCGGCCACGCCGAGCTGGCGGTGGAGATCCGCGGCCGCGCCGCGCACGCCAGCGCCCCCGAGCGCGGGTGCAACCCCGTGCTCCTCCTCCCGGACGTCCTTTCCGCGCTGGCCGAGCTCTCGTCGCGGCAGCAGGGCGACCCCGTGCTGGGCCGGGCCACGCTCACCCCCACGGTGGTGGAGACGTGGCCCAGGAGCGGGAACGTGATCCCCGACCGCGTGCGCATCACCCTGGACATGCGCGTGCTGCCGGGGTGGGAGGAAGCGCGCGCCGTGGAGGAGCTGCGCGCCCACCTGTCCGCGCGCGTCGCGCCGACGGACGGCGTGCGGGTGGTCGTCATCCCCGGCCTGGTCACCCACCGCGCGTGGACGGGGTGGGAGGACGAGCACAGCAACTTCACCCCCGGCTTCCTGATGGATGACGACCACCCGGTGGTGCGCGCCGCGTCGGCGGCGCTGCGCCAGGCGCTGGGCGCCACGCCGGCGGTGCGCCCGTGGAAGTTCGGCACCGACGGCGGGCACACCTGCGGCACGCACGGCGTTCCCACCATCGGCTTCGCGCCGGGGTCCGAGGCGCTGGCGCACACCAACCGCGAGCGGCTGGAGCTGGCCGGCGCCCGCGCCGCCTTCGACGCGTACCCCGCGCTGATCCGCGCGGTGCAGCAGGCAGCTGCCGCCGCCCCGGCGCCCCGGCGCGTTTCCGTCCCCGCGCTGGCCGCCCCGGTTGCCGCCGGCGTGGCATGAAGGCGGCGGGGGGAGCGGCGCAACGCCGCCGCTCCCCCCGGCCCTGCTTCGCTTCTTCCCCTGATCGGCCAAGGCGCCGAGGAGTGAGCCGGATGAAGGTCGGGATCGAAATCATGGACTCGGACCTCACGAGCGTCCGCTCCATGTTCAAGGGTTTCTACAACGCGGTGGCCGCGCGGCACGAGCTGGTGTTCCTGCCGCCCAACTACGCCTGGGTCTCGCCCGGCGAGCAGGCACGGATGGCCGACGAGTTCGTGCGCCGCTGCGACGTGATCGCCGGGTGGCCGCGGCCGGCCACCGCCGCCGCGCGCACCCGCACGGGGGCCAAGGTGCCGCTGATCCGCTTCTTCCTGGGCGAGATCTCGTACGGCGCGTGGCACCTCAAGTCGTTCATGGGCGACCTGAACACCAACGACATGTTCCTGGTCAACTGCCAGTCCGACGTGGTGCTGGCGCGCAAGCTCTTCCACAACCTCCCGGTCAGCGTGGTCCCGTTCCCGTTCGACCCGGCCGCGTTCACCCCGCTGGGCGACGACGAGCGCCGTGCCGCGCGCCGGGAGCTGGGGATCGGCGAGAACGACCGCGTTCTCCTGTACGTGGGCCGGATCATCCCCGAGAAGAACGTGCACCTGCTGCTGCGGCTCTTCCACACCGTGCTGCGCCACGTTCCCGACGCACACCTGGTGCTGGTGGGCGCCCCCGGCTCAGGCGACAGCCTGCACGCCTTCAACATCCAGCCGGCGGGGTTCGGCCGCACCATCGCGCGCGTGATCGAAACGCTGGGGTTGCCGCCCGAGCGCATCCACCAGGTGGGCCAGCTGGGGCCGGGGCGGCTGCGCGAGATGTACGGCATGGCCGACCTGAAGGTGAACCCGTCGCAGAACCCCGACGAGAACTTCGGGCTCGCGCAGGTGGAGGCGATCGCCTGCGGCACGCCGGTGGTGGGCACCGCCTGGGGCGGGCTCAAGGACAGCGTCATCGACGGCGTCACCGGGTGGCGGGTGAGCGCGCTCAGCACGCCCACGGGCCCCCGCGCCAGCTGGTGGGAGGCGGTGAACCGGATCGTGGAGCACCTTAACCACCTCCCGCCGCGCGAGCGCTTGGCCGCCGAGCTGCCGCCCCACTCCGCGCGCTGCTCGCACGCGGCCTACGTGGAGATGATCGACGAGATCGTCTGCCGTGCCGCCGCCAACCGCGACCGCCCCGCGCAGCCGCTGCGGCCCACCGCCTTCGCCGAGGAGTTCTGGACCGTGTGCGACGTGTGGAACGACCGCAGCGCCCAGTTCCGCCGCGGCCCGCGCTCCGAGCAGCTGCACCAAGAGCTGCTGACGCCCTACTCCGGCGCCACCCGGCACCACGTGCCGCCCGGCGAGCCGATGGGTCCGGACCAGGTGCTCACGTTGTCCACGCCGGTGACGGAGGAGAGCGACGGGGTGCTGCGGCTGGACCACGTCTTCTACGCCCACCCCGTGACCGTACCCGCGGAGGTTCGCGACGGCGTTCGCGCGGTGCTGGGGGTGATGCGCCGCGAGCCCGCCATCAGCGTGGAGCGCCTGGCATGCGACCGCCTGTGCGGCCAGGACGGCGTGTGGGAGGCGCTGGCGTGGATGGAGGAGATGGGTCTTGTGCTGCGCACGCACCCGGTGGATGGGTGGATCGACCCCGCCACCGTGGACGCGGGCGTCAGCGAGCCGCTCTTCGTCATGCACCCGGTGGAGCTTGCCTCCACGGATTTCGTCGTCTACCAGTAGATCGGGCAGGCGGCCCTGACGCGCGTCGGACGATCCTGTCCGGCGCGGCGTCCCCCGGGCGTCACCGTGCGGAGTCGCTGACCCGGGGTCGCGTCCGCACGACGCCACGGCGGTGGGGAAGGATCACGTTCAAGCGGCGAAGGAGCCAGCGTGGCGGTTCAGGAGATGTGGGTGCACGGACACAGTGCGACCATCGAGGTCCACCGTGTGGGCCGCGGCCCGGCCGAGGACATCAACGGCGTTCCGTGGACCTCGGTCATCGGGCTGCGGCTGGGCTGGGGCGTGGTGTACCGCGGCGTGGACAACTGTTACTGGTTCCACTTTCCGGTCCCGACCCCGGCGGTGACCGATGGCGTGCGCGCCCGCCTGCGCCGGGTGATGCTCCTTTTCGCGGCCGACGCGGGCGTGACGCTCGAAGCGGTCCACGTGTGGGACGGTCCCGACCGGGCGTTCACCCAGGACGAGCTCGCGGTCGTCGCAGAGAACCTCACGCTGGTGGACGGCCGGAACTCGTTTGCCATCCCCGGTCACGGCGTGCGATGGGGGATCGGCGTGTCGGCCATGTTCCGCTTCGAGGACGCCGGCAACGTCACCCTCCACTGTGCCGGGGTCGAGTTCGAAACCTGAGCGCCCCGGGGTGAAGATTCCCGCATCCCACCAGGCATGGGGACGGTGATCGAACCCAAAGCAAACGAGATCACGACCCGGTACTCCGCCATTCGGGGCGGCAACACTCACGTTCGGAGGATGGATGCAGATCGGAGAGGTGCGGGCGCTGGTGACGGGCGCCGCCAGCGGGCTGGGCTACCGGTTCGCGCTGGAGCTGGCGCGCGCCGGCGCGAAGGTGGCGGCGGTCGACGTCGACGGTGACGGGCTGCGCGGGCTGGCCGCCGAGTGCGGCGGCCTGTCCGGTCGCGTGGAGACCACGGTGGGCGACATCACCGACGAGGCCGCGGTGAAGGCGTTCGTCCGCGACGCCGACGAGCGCTTCGGCGGGCTGAACGTGCTGGTGAACAACGCCGCCGTGCTGATGGACGGCCTGCTGGTAGCCGACGAGGACGGCTGGATTCGCCGCCTACCCACCGCGCAGTGGCGCAAGGCGCTCGACGTGAACCTCACCGGCCAGTTCTTGGTCGCGCGCGAGGTGGCCGCGTCGATGCTCGAGCGCCGCGGCGTCGACGGCGGCGGCGGCGAGGGGGTGATCGTGAACATCTCGTCGCTGGCGCGGTCGGGGAACGCGGGGCAGTCGGTTTACGGCGCCAGCAAGGCGGGGCTCGACTCGGCCACCCGCACCTGGGCGAAGGAGCTGGCGCCGCACGGCATCCGCGTGGCCTCCATCGCGCCGGGGGTGATCCAGACGCCGCTGCTCGACAACATCTCCGAAGAGGCGCGTGCCAGCCTTCTGTCCGGGATCCCCATGGGCCGCTTCGGCGATCCGTTCGAGGTGTGGCTGGCGCTCCGCTTCATCATGGAGTGCGGCTTCTTCACCGGGCGCGTGATCGAGTTGGACGGCGGCGCGCAGATGTAGCCACCATGCGGGCTCCGTCAGATTATCTCACATGGAGGAGCGGACGAGGCAGAGGGATCAACACCGGTCCCCGCTTCCTCTGCTCCGTCTGTTTTCAGCCCATGGGGGCCCCTTGTGATGTGATCCTCGGCTATTCACCTTGAGATCAGGATCACAGGCTGTAGAATTCGCCTAGCCTTGAGCAACACGGGATGAGTGGTGTCGAGGCGACCATTCTTGCGGTTCCTGCCCTTGCAAGCTCATTGGTTGTAAGGAGATCAGGCAATAAGGTCAGCGAGGTTTAGCTTCTGCTAAATACAGAGGATCAATCTGGCGAATAGGTTCGCGAATTCAGCGTTGGTCCGTTGGTGGAGAGTTACTCCATTCTTGAATCAGGTTGTTGCGGATTGATGTACGAACGGACTTTTAATCCGTTGGTCGTGGGTTCGAGTCCCACCCGGCCCATTCTCTCCAGATCCAGGTACCACCTTAGATCGCGCGGCCTCTCTGGTGACAGATGGGGGGCCGCATTCTCCCATCTGTGTGCGAATCGGTGTGCGAGTCTATCCGGCACCGTTGCCGGCCCGCAAGGGAGCGGGAACATCCAAATCGTAAAACGAACCGATCAACCGCTGGTGCGGGTGAGTGCTTCCGCACGCCCAGCGCTCGGGGGATGTTGAGCACTCAGGGCGCGCTAGGGAGCACGCGAGATACTTGCATAGCCGTCCACTCTCCCCCGCGTGCGGTCGGGATCTGGCGTGCGTTCAGCGCTGCTGCAATCTGACGTAGGGACGTGGCACCGCTCGCCTGAATCTCTGCCAGGATGGGGGCAAGGTCCGCCGTCCGGGCGGCAGCTTTAGCCTTGCGCGCCTGCACAGCCAGCTTGGAGCCCGCGCGCCGGTCTTCATCGGACAGGTTGGCCGGGTTCCCGAGCTTCACACCCTTGGCTTTCGCTGCTGCAAGACATTCGCGCGTGCGGGTGGAGATGCGCCGCGCTTCGTCCTCCGCAAACACGGCCATGATGTCCACCGTAAGGCGGTTGGCGCCCGGCATATCCACGGCGACGAAGTCCACACCCACGTCCCTCAGGTTCATCAGGAACGCCGCGTTGCGGGACAGGCGGTCCAGCTTCGCTACCACAAGCGTAGCGCCGTGGATGCGGCAGGCTGCAAGAGCCGCTTTCAGGGCGGGGCGGTCGATGTTTTTCCCGCTCTCGACTTCCTCGAACTCCCCGACCAGCGTCCACCGCCCACCATTCAGGTAATCAGCCACCGCCGCCCGCTGTGTATCTTCAAAGGCGGGCCGTAA
Source organism: Longimicrobium sp. (assembly GCA_035630095.1). Taxonomy (GTDB): domain Bacteria; phylum Gemmatimonadota; class Gemmatimonadetes; order Longimicrobiales; family Longimicrobiaceae; genus Longimicrobium. Next base: position 3,085 of record DASQLJ010000680.1, on the reverse strand, counting down.
ATAACTGTCCACATTTTTGCTCCCCTGAGGCCGAGCTGTGCTTGCGCGATGGACAGCGAGAGCCCCAAGTTTCGCGACGGAAATAGTCGAGACTGGATTCGACCGATTACGAAACGAGTGGACAAAGTAATCCTGTGTTCCTCGACAAGCCCGATCCCTCACACGAGCCTCCGCAGAAGTCGCGTCGATGGACTCTCCCGCTCCCGCCTGTCGGTTCCGGCGAAACCCTTGAGGGAGTCGAGGTACTGAGCGAGCGTCCGGATGCGATTGGTTTGCAACTGTTCGAACGGCTCAGGGATGTGTTGCTTTGGATGCACACGCCGGAAGATTTGCGAGGAAGTCTGTTCGTGCATCGTAGCGTGGTAAACGATTCATCGTTGCTACCAAATGGTGTGGCTGAGCCGGTGGGTGAACTTTGGCGTCTGACACACCAACAACTCACGGCGGACGAAGTTGCCGCCGCGTGTAGCCGGGTCTCCACGTGGGCGTACGAGCGTGGGCACCTCAGGATTGCAACATCATACGCCTATGCAGCAGCAACGGTGAAACCAGAGGAACCCGAGCTGGCTTTTGCTGTCGGCCGGAGCACGCGCGATGCCGGGCGGCTCGCGCACGCTGAAGCCTGGTTTCAACGTACAGCCGGGCTCGCGAGAAAAAAGCGAAATCGTGAAATGCTGACGGCAGCTTATTTCGGGTCGGGAGTGGTTCACGAAATACGCGGGGACCACGCTGCCGCCTGCCGTACGTTCGAGAAGGCGTTGCGGACAGCATCGGTGGGCGGCCTAAACAGGATGACCGCTATCGCTCACCAGTACCTCATCCCGCTTACACTCAACGACTATCAGAAGGCATTCGGGCACGCTGCTGCTGCCTTGGACCTCTGCCCTCCTGATGATCCGCAGCTTGCACGCATCGCGATTGATGCAGGAGCGATGTTCTCCGAGCATTCGCATTTTTCCCTCGCGTATGAGCTGTACGAAGCGGCATTGCCGCACGTCACGCGCGTTTCAGATCGCCTAGCATGCTTCGCTAACATCTGTCGAGCCTCGGCCGCGCTTGGACTCAAGCGGCGGTTTGCGGAGGGGTGGAGCGAGATTGACAGGATTGCCCTCGGCCCTGCCCCATTACTCTACGCGGAAAGCTTGGTGGAACTGGCGCATGGGCTTATCACCCTTCGTTATTGGAAGGACGCGGCGCGTGTCCTCCTCGACGCAGAAGAGAAGGATTCCCAATCAGCGGTAGCTGTGAAGATTGCGCATCTAAGGGAAGTCATCGAGGGGCGAAAGGAAGGCGATATCAACAGACCGGCTGCTGCTGATGCCGTGGAGTTCACCGCGGGCCTGACAAACCGTCTCTCAAACTTGGCCTTGCAAGCCCCCGGTTGATCGCTCTCGCGGGCAATCCTTTACTTCGCCGAAGCCGCTCCAGCCGGGATCTTACCCGACGGAGCGGCTTGTTTATCGGCCTACGTCAGTACCCGCCCCCAACGAACACCCCACCCCTCTTAGTTGTGTCCTCTTGGGTAGTGCTGACGACGTACCCGCCTCCGATGAACACACCCGTACCATCGTGGCGCGGGCTTTCGCGTGCGGCTCGCTGCGGCGCGGTAGGTGTTCCGCCGCATCCGCTCAGGGTGGCCGTGATGGCAACACAGGCCGCGGCAATTCGGATCGCCCTGGCAAAAGATCCCATAGTAGCACTCTCCAGAAGGTGATGGTGTAGCGCCGCGAGCTTGGCGGCAATAAGAATTTGGCCCGGCCGCACCGAACACGCCATGTGTCCAGTACGCCGCCTCACAAGAATTTCCAGCGATCACATTCATTTTGGAAGAACCCACGTTCTCCCCTACCAGAATACCGCTCCTATCTCGCCTGAGTTGCGCCTGTGGAATCTTTCACGCGCGGTCTTGTAGCACACGATTCCCACCGTTTAGCTTCGCCATCGTTCACGTCGGCGGTGCTTCCCCGGCGCGAAACCCGCCTGTGATTTCCTGAAGGTTCTGAGAATCATGGGGACTGTCACCGGAGCGGTTCTCCCGGCACGCCGGGTACGCCGACCCGCCGTAAGGCAAGAAGCCGAACGGAAATCGTCTGCGGCGACACACCGACAGGCGTCACACCTCGGGTGGGAGTTCCCTCATCAAGTTCCAAGAACGGTTCACCCGGCGCTGGGGATCGGCTGAGGGGGGCAGCTACGCCTCGGGGGGTTACGAGGGCCGGTGAACCGTTCGGGTGCGCATCATGGGAAGCCCAGCGATGTCTGCCGTCCGTGTGTCGGAGTTGGAGGACCAGCTTGCAGCGGTAGCCCGCGAGATAGCCACGCTACTGATCGAGCCCAGGTACGATGAGGTGAGGCTGGCCGAGCTGGATGTAACCGCACGAGACCTACGCGACCGTATCCGCGAGGCTCAACCGCCGCCGGTCGACACACCAGATTTCCTTACAGCGCGGCTCGGTTCTGGCCGCCTCACCTCAGGCGGGTAGAACATGGACGGAGAGAGTTTACCTAACCTGCACGCCTTGCGAGATTCCGATGCGGACGGCTTCGCCCGGCTTGTAGGGCAACTCCGGGACGCAGCAAGCGCGTACGCTGACTCCACGAGCCTGCGACAGGCGGCGCGCGAAATCGGAATGAGTCCGACAGGGCTGGGAAATTTCCTTTCGGGGACGGAGCCCTACCTGCCAACGATACGCAAGCTCCACGACTGGCACGAACGAACCAGGCATGCGCTGGGCGCATCGCCCGACGAGCCGTCGGGCGGAACGTGAGCGATCCCGTTGCTGCGGCCGTCCGGCGTGCTCCGCTTGCGTCCGCTGGTAGGGATACACGCACCAGCCACTTACCCGCGCCGCGCGTGATTACCTGGCCACGCTCTCTCGTGGTCGGCGCAGCAGCCTTCTTGGTTCCTCGTGCCATCGTGCTTCCGTAGAACGTGATAGGAATCGTCCTACGGCGGCACCTAATTCGGAGAGCGGGGTAGTGTGCGAACAGCGTTGCCGAGCGCGGAACTGCGCGTGCCGCAACGTGTTGTCGGATCGGTACTTAATCAGGTGCCGCAGTATAGCGGGGCGGTGTGTGGACGGCT
>DASQLJ010000679.1:0-14668 GCA_035630095.1 Longimicrobium sp. | reverse complement strand
GGGAAGTTCTTTCCCCACACCGCCGGGTCGTCGATGGTGTCGTTCAGCTCCACCACCCGGTAGAACGGGTTCCGCGCCTCCTGCCGCCGCTCGAAGATGTTCGTCAGCAGCGCCGCCAGGCCCAGGGTGACCACGCTGGCCGCCACCGCGGCAGCGACCAGCCAGCGGGCGGACCAGCGGCGGCGCGCGGGCGGCGGCTCGGGGACGGGAGCGGTCGGGTCGGTCATCGTCGTACCGGCTGTCCTGGGGTGCGGGTCAGCGGACCCAGTGGCCTACGTCGCTGTGGCAGCGCGTGCACGCGAGGCGGTCGGGCGAGCCCTCCCCGGAGGGGACGGGCGCGGCGGCGCCGTGCTCGATGGCGTCGGTGATGTCTTCGTGGCAGTAGCGGCAGGCGCCCTCGGTGACCTTGCGGTTGCGCTCGGTCATCCGCAGGGGATAGGGGTAGCCGCCGGTGGTGAAGTAGAACGAGTGCCAGAAGCCGTTGAGCCCCTTGGTGTAGTACTTCCCCACCAGGTTGTGCGGCGCGTGGCAGTCGTTGCAGACGGCCACGTTGTGATGGCTGGAGCGCTGCCACGCCTGGAAGTGCTCGCGCATCACGTGGCAGTTGGCGCACGCCCCCGGCTCGTTGGTGAGGTACGACGAGCCGCGCGCGTAGACGAAGGTGAACGACCCCAGCCCGATCGCCACGCCGATCACGCATGCCGCGACCACCGCCGCGACTCGCCGGTTGATCATGCTGTCACGCGCCGGGGTGGACTCGGTGCCGGCGCGCCCGTGCGCCGCGCTGGGGGAGGCTGCAAGCGCGGTGCCTCGCGAGGAAGCATCGGCCGTAAGTGCAGGTGGCGCTATTGCATTGTGATTATTGGCATATCCCCATGCGAATATCGTCATTCATCGATGATGACGGGGCAGATTGAGTCAGTTCTCCGCTTCGATCGAGATCGCGACGTGGCTTACTGGGCGGGGGGATACGGAGAGGCGCTCGGGAGTGCGACCGGGGGATGTAACCGCAGTGGCCAGCGAGGGTTGCGTGAGGGATGCGCGCCCGGAGGGCCGGGACGCCGCCGCGCGTGACGGATCCGGAGGATCAAGCTGGAAGGCCGGGCGCGGCGGTGGCCCGGCGCGGTTGGCAACGGCGGTATCGTTGCCTACCGCGCGCGCAGCCCGGCCCGGAGCGCAGCGGAGGGACACGCCCGAACCGGGCGGTTAATCCCCCCAATCCTCGCAGAAGCCTAGCGGTGCGCCAGGCGCAGGAACTCCTCCCGCGTCCGGGCGTCGCTGGCGTTGAAGCGGGCTGGGTCGAGGCATTGGCGGTCGGCGCGGTACACCGCCGCGTCCCACAAGTCGGATGACCCCACCCGATGGCCGACTCGGCGCGATGCGCATCGAACACTCTTTTTTACGGGGTGCGACGCCGTAGATTATCCCTATCGAGCGGCAGCGGCAGCGCCCTGACCATGCGAGGACATCATGAGCACGCCCGATCCCTCTCTCCCCACCGTCATTCCGCCGATTACCGGGACCATCTGGCACCTGACCGACCTGCACTTCAACCCCGGCGCGCTCCCGGGCTCGCCGGACGACAAATCGGGGGCGCCCGGGGGGCTGTTCGAGACCGACGTGTTCCAGAAGCTCTACGAATACGCCGCCGAGAACCCCGCCACGGTACTGGTGGCCAGCGGCGACTTCGTGGAGGCGACGGCGGTGCGCACGCCCGACCGCACCGCGCTGGCCGCGCAGCCGGCGTCCAATGCACCTAACCCCTACGCCGACCTTTCGGCCCAGAACACGCCGCGCAGAGACGCGTTCCTGTACGCGGCGAAGTTCCTACGCACACTCGCCTCGAAGCTGGGGATTGCCGACGAGGACTGGGCCACGCACGTCGTGGTATGCCCCGGCAATCACGACGTAGACTGGGCCGTGGCGGTTTCCGACCCCAAGCACTCGCTCGACTCTTTCGGCACCACCCTGAACGAGTTCCTGTCGCCGATGTCCGACGTCCCGCTGGTGCGCCTGGAGAAAGCCGGACTGGCCATCCTGGCGCTCGACACCGCGTTCCTGGGCGGCACCGAGTTCCACCGGATCGCCAAAGGGCTCCCTGTGCAGGTGGATGCCGCCGCGTACGCGCTGAGCGAGATCACCCGCGCAGTGAAGCGGCTGGGCCTTTCCGACTCCGACGAGGCCGTGCCGCAGGGAATGCTGGGGCTGGTGGTGGCGCACCACCCGCCCACCGTGACGCCCTCGGCCACCGCCGAGGTCAAGCCCTTCGAAATCCCGATCGCGTCGGCCCAGGCCAAGCGTCAGCTGTTCCGCAAGGGATTCCGCGTGTTCATGCACGGGCACAAGCACATCCCTGTCACCGTGCGCGAGTCCTGGTACCTGGGACAGGAAGACCTAGCCGAAGAAGTGCTGGTGGTGGGCGGCGGCGCGTTTGGCTCCACCGGCGACACCTGGTTCACAGTGATCCGCTACGCGGTGTCGCCCCTGACCGGCGAGGCGCGGCTGCGGGTGGAGGCGCATAGCTACGCGGGCTACGCTCCGCGCCGGGTGGGTTCGCGCCTGTTCACCGTACCTCCACGCAATCGGTCGCCGATCGGGCTGATCCGGGTGACCGAGCGCATCAACGCGAACGGCGACAGCCGGCTGGACTACGAGTTCTGCGATGTGCCAGTGAGCGAGGGCGGGCGGCCGTGCCCCGGGTGGAAGCGGGAAAAGGGGGTGCTGGTACGCGAGTTCGAACGTGTGCAGGCGGCCGACGACGATGTGGCCTCGCCGCCGCTGGTGGCCCCGCTCACCGACAACGCGGCGATCGTGGTGGTAGGGTTGGACCAAAAGATGTTACGCGTCTCCAACCGGGCGTACCGGATCCGGGTGGCGGTTATCGCGGACAGCGATGCGCCCGCGCAGTCCGTCAGCTTCATGGAGCGTTCGTTCGTGAACGGCACCTATGCGGTGTCCAAGTACCACCAGCGCGCCGTGGCCGGCGTACCGCGTGCAGTTCAGCCGCTTCCGTACGGCTGGGAAGGGTTGCTGCACATCATGCGCGAGCCCGCCGACCGCCTGGACATGGCGGTGCACCTGCCCTTCCCGTCCGGCAGCACGCGGGTGGAGCTGGTAAGTGTAGTAGAGCGGGATGGCGGTGAGCTGGACCTGGCGCCGCAGCTGGAGGCCTTCTCCGACCCGAGGGTCGAGCGAAACGTGAACGCCCGCTGCATCCGCGCAAGCGTATCGCACCCCATCGTGGGCGTGGGATACCTGCTCCGCTGGGAGCTGCCCGAGTTCACCCCCACGGTGTCGTTGGGGCAGATGGACGAGGGATTCCTTGACGCGCTGGACGTGGCGGAGGAGATCCGCAAGACGCTGCTCCTCGAACGCGACGCGCCCGACAGCGTGACCGCGGAGTTCCGCCGGGTGATGGACGCGCTGTTCGCGCAACTGGTGGAGGCCGACGGGCTGTCGAACGCCGACCAGCCCGAGTGGGCGGTGTTCGTGCCGCAGACTCCCATCATCAGCCGCGTGCCCGACGAAGGGATGGACGAGGTCCCGGCGCCCACGCTGCGGCCCGCGATGGCCAACTTCTCGGCAGACGACCCGCGCTGGAAGGCATCACTTCGGGCTGGCAAGGGGATCGTGGGTCGGGCGTATGCCCTCAATGCGCAGGTTCGGTACTTCGGGCCCGAGTCCGGGAAGCGGCGGCGGCGGCCGGCCAACCAGTGGCTCGACCCCGAGCTCCCCATCTACGTGCCGGTCGCCGGTAGCCTGACGCACTCGGTGCTCTACGCGTTACCATTGCACGTGCCGGGGCGTGCGCCTGATGTGGTGTGGGGGGTGCTTTGCATCGGCACTGCGCATAAGTGGCCGAAGCTGAATCTGGACGTGCCGGTAGAGCCATCCGAGACCGCGCCGGGACCGCGCGCCAGCAACGGCTCTCTCGCGGTGATGTCGGGTGTGGGCGTGTTCACGCGCAAGCTGCTGCGGATGATCGAGTGCGGCATACCGATCGCCGAGCCGATCGCCACAGCGCCAATGGCTGGGGCACGAGGAGGCAATACGACCCATTACCTGCCGCCATGGTCATTCGTGGGCGACGGGGTGTTCGTTCGCTCCGTGCCCGCCAAGGCTTTCCCGATGAACCGCGAGCCTGTCACCCACCTGGCGCGGCGCCGCGACGGCGATTGACTGGAGGCACGAGGCGCAGCGGCCCCTTCAGATCCGCCTGCTCTACGGCCTCCGCGAACTCTAGCGGTGCGCCAGGCGCAGGAACTCCTCCCGCGTCCGCGCGTCGTCGCGGAAGACGCCGCGGAGGGCGCTGGTGATGGTGGACGAGTTCTGCTTCTCCACGCCGCGCATCATCATGCACAGGTGCGCGGCCTCGATCACCACGCCCACGCCGCGCGGCCGGAGCACGTCGCGGATGGCGTCGGCGATCTGCTGCGTGAGCCGCTCCTGCACCTGCAGCCGCCGCGCGAACACCTCCACGATGCGCGGCAGCTTGCTGAGCCCGATGATCCTGCCGTTGGGCACGTAGGCCACGTGCACCTTGCCGAAGAACGGGAGGAGGTGGTGCTCGCAGAGCGAATACATCTCGATGTCGCGCACCATCACCATCTGGTCGTGGTCCTCGGCGAAGACGCCCTCGCCCACCACGTCGGCGACGTCGGTCGCGTAGCCGCTGGTGAGCCAGGCGAGCGACTTCGCCACGCGCTCGGGCGTGCGCTGCAGCCCTTCGCGATCGGGATCCTCGCCCAGCAGCGCGAGCTGCCGGCGGACGAGGCCGCCCATCTCCCCCAGCGCCGCGTCCACGTCGTAGATCCGCGGCCCGCGGGCGCCGTCGTGCTCCCGCCGCTCCGCCAGCGACGCCACTCCCATCGTCATCATCACCCCTCGGTTCAGGATTCAGAGGATCCACCGTCCTCGGCTTCGACGGATCAAGCGGACGCGGCACCGGCCGAGATGCCGCCCCGGATCGCCGCCTCCACCGCGGCCACGTCGCCCGCTTCCATCGCCGCGGCGGCGCAGAGGCTGGCACGGTCGGCGGCGACGGTGGCCACGGCGAGCGGCTTGCCGGCCTTGCGGTAGACGGCCGTGCAGTCGTGGTCGCGCGGGTCGCCGTCGATCTCGATGGCGTCCCACGTCTCGGCGTGGCCCACGTAGCTCACCGTCACGCCGTAGTGCGTGCTCCAGAAGAACGGCGCGGCGCTGAAGCGCTCGCGGCGGCCCAGCATGTTGCGCGCGGCGGTCTGCCCCTGCCGCTGGCCCACCACCCAGTGCTCGCTGCGGATCGCCTGCCCCGTCCACGGGTCGGGCCAGCGGCACACGTCGCCCGCGGCCCAGATGCCTGGCGCGCTGGTTTGGAGGTACTCGTCCACCACCACGCCGTTCTCCACCTTCAGCCGCGCCCACGAGGCCAGCGCCACGCCCGGGCGCACGCCGATCCCCACCACCACCAGGTCCGCGTCGAGGGTGACGCCGCTCCTGAGCGTCACCTTCCCTTCGTCCAGCGCGGCCACGCCGTCCTTGAGGTGGAAGCGGACGCCGTTGTCCTGGTGCAGCCGCTGCAGCATCCACCCCAGCTCGGGGCCGAGGACGTGGGAGAGCGGGAGCGCGTCGTGGCTCACCACCGCCACGTCGAGCCCGCGGGCGCGCAACGACGCCGCCACCTCCAGCCCGATGAAGCTGGAGCCCACCACCACCGCCCGCTTCGCGCTCTCCGCGGCGCGGATGATGGCGCGGCTGTCGGCCAGGGTGCGCAGGTAGAACACGTTCGGCTGGCGCGTGTGGATGGGGAGGCGCACGGGCTCGCTGCCGGTGGCCAGCAGCAGCGCGTCGTACTCGAACGCGCGGCCGTCGATCACCCGCACCCGCCGCTCGGCCGGGTCGATCCCCACCACGCGCGCGCCCAGCACCAGGTCGACGCGGTTCTCCGCGTACCACTCCGCGGGGAAGAGGGGGATCCACGCCTCGGGCGCGTTGCCGGCCAGGTAGTCCTTGGAGAGGTTGGGCCGGTCCACCGGGCCGTCCGCGCCGGCGTCGATGAGGGTGACGGTGCCGGCGAACCCCTCGCGCCGCAGCATCTCGGCGCACGCGCTCCCCGCCGCGCCCGCGCCCACGATGACGACGCGGTTCGGCACGTCCGCCGGGAGCGGCGCGGGCGGCGGGTTGGCGGGCTCGCGGCGGCCGGTGACGAACGCCCGCCCGTCGCGCACCTCCACCCCCCAGCACCCCAGCGGCTTCAGCGCCGGCGCCGCCACCGCCTCGCCGGTGCGCACGTCGAAGCGCGAGTGGTGCGCGGGGCAGCGCAGCGTGTGCCCCACCACCACGCCGCCGCCCAGCGTCACGCCGTAGTGCGTGCACCCCGCGTCCACCGCGTACACCTCGCCGTCCACGCGCACCATCACCACCGCCTGCCCGTCCGCCTGCCCCTGCACGATCCCGCCGTCGGCCAGGGTGCCGAGCGGAATTCCCAGCGTCAGGTCCGGTCCCTTGATGTCCCGCGGTTCCTCTCCCATCGCTCCCTCCACCGTTCAGTGTGCCATCGCATGAACAGTATGGGGGTACATACACCAATATGTCAAATATTTTGTTGACATACTGGATAGACGGCTGGCACACAAGATTGCAAGGTGCGGACAAATGCCCGGCCGCACCTCACCTTTACCCGTTCTCTCGGGTTTGGGCCCGAAGTCGGGAGTCAGGCGTGGGGCCGTCACCGGACCCGAGCGGACGCCGGTGCGCCGGCGAGCGGCTTTTGCTGGAACTGGACGGTGGCCTCTAGCCCCGCCCAGTGGTGACGGTCACCACTGGGAACGCACGTCATGGCCGAGCAGGATGCTACCGAGCTCACGTCTCACGATCCCGCGATTTCCCGGACGGCAACAAGGGTGAGGGTTCCGGCTGGATGATCCGCCTCATTCTGTCTGCCGGCCGCTCGGTTTCAGCCTTGCTGAATGGAATGACGGTGGGGGCGTTCTCCGCTCGTGGCCGTGCCCTGTGAGCCAGTACGCTCCTCGAGCGGGCCGAATCGCTTCCGCAATCCCTTGACGATCAACTTTCTGATCAGCTTCAGGTCACGAGTTTGGAACAGGGAACGGTTCTCGTCCCGGGTCAAGCCGTTCTCTGGCCAACAGTCTCCACCGAATGCGCGCTTACGTAGAAATTCAGCCGCATCTCGCCCGGTCAATGGTGCATCGAGCAGCGGCGGCGCTCTCAATTCGCGCTCAATCGGCCCAAGGTCCACGGGTGGTTCATGTTGCATCGCTGCGGGGATACCTCCAGATCGTTCGCGCGCCAGACCCAGAAGCATGCCAACATCTTCTGCTGCCCCTCCAAAGCCGCCCACGATGTAGACAGGGTGACGCTTCGCGAGCGAGAGCATCACTTCTTCGACGATACCCGGCATTCGTCCGTGGTAGTCTTGCCGCTTGCCGCCAACCACCACGCGGGCGACCGAACACTCAGTGCTCTCCAGGCGGCGGCGGAAATCGGCCACGATCTCACGATGCATCGTTTCATCAAAACCTGTCTGAGCCACGATTACCGGGTGGACATGCATGATATCTCGTATATCGGTGAACTCGTCGGGGCTCGTTTCGGGAGTTACTTCGAACGTTCTGAGTCGAGGTTGATGGTCCATACCGGCACTGCTCTGCGGCGGATCAGCCGACCGAAGTTCGGCCGCACGCGAAAGCAGGTTACGAAACAGCTTGGCTGTGAGTGACTCCTCGGGATACGTATCCCACCGTCCGGCATAGGCGAGCGTCGCACCTTCATCCCACAAGCAATGCGCGAGTTCACTCCAGCATTCCTCGAACGCCTCGTCGTCACCTTCCTCTGGCGATTTACCGCTGAATGCGATCGCGCCTTCGATGCGGCGAGGGTCCAGGGGGCCGCGGTCCACGTGCATGGCGAGAAAATCCTCGCTCGGGAGATTTGCCCGGACAAAACGTCCAGGTTCCAACCTGCTCATCTCCACAATCGCCGCAACCGAGCGTGCACCATGACGGTATCGGCCGCCATCCAACAGAGAATCGAGAAGCTCGCCCTCGATGTGGAAGGATCCACGCTGGCGTTTTGGTACGCGGCCTCTCAGTTCATGCCGGAGGATCAGCGCGCGACGAATAAGGCGGGGCGGATTGTTCGGGCCCTGTACTTCCAGCACCCCGCGCAACCTGCTGACGAAATCTGGCCCTTTCGCAAAGCGAAACACGTCCGCCGCTGCCGGTTCCGCGAACTCGCGCAGCGTTTCGGCCGTTCCGCCAGCAAACACGTACACCGCGCGTTGGAAGCGGACGAGCGCCCCCTCATGGATGAACGTACCGTCGTTCATCGGTGCGAGAAACCAGCCCAGCCAACCAAATCGAGCACCATCGCGCGCAGCATCGAACTCGTCGAAGAATACCAGCGGGACCGTGGTTTCGTTCTGTTCGCCAGAAAGCCTGGCAAGCACCCTTCCGACCTCGTCAGGGTGTGGAGCTTGGGTCAGGTTTACCTCAACGAGTGGAAGCTGCATATCCGACTTCGGCTTCGCGACGCCGGCTAGAACCTGCTTGACCGCGAACGACTTTCCACTCCCCGGCGGGCCGAATACAGCCAAACACAGCGGCCGCTTCGGCTTCTCCTGAAGAAGATACGAGGAGATAAGTTCCTGGAAGGTGCGGAGTTGACGGAGTTCATCACCAAATGCGAAAAGATCCCCAAACTTGTTTGCGCTGATGCGACGTTTTTTCGCCGGATCTGCGTTCAACTTCCGAACGAGTTCTCTAGCAAGCTGCATGTTGTCCCCTTCGGGAGGAAGGGGTTTTGGCTGACTGGCACGTTTGTTCATTCAAGTATCCCTCCAAGATCAACGCTGCCACGCTTAAACCAGCTCTTTTAATAAGAGCCTGGCTTTCAGCTGGCAATCGCCCCGTGAAGGACGGTCGCGACCTGGGCCTTGCGCGCGCGGCACGGATTCGGCATCTATTCGGATACCGAACAGGTGCCGAAGCACGGAAGACGAAGGAGGGCAGATGGACGCGGACATGCCGCTGGAGCGGAAGCTCGACATCCTGATGGACCTGGCGGGCGACGACCACGAGGGCGCCGGCGGCAAGGCGCGCGTGCTGCCGCCGCGGCTGCGCCACGCGAAGGACGTGGGCGCGCTGCGGCCGCTGAACATCCGCCAGCTCCGCACGTCGGTGGGCAAGGTGGCGCTGATGCGCATCCTGATGACCAACGCGTGCAGCTTCAACTGCCACTACTGCCCCATGCGGCGCGACCGCGGCATGCCGCGCACGCTGCTGAAGCCCGAGGAGCTCGTCCGCATCTTCCTCACCGCCCATCACAAGGGATGGTGCAGCGGGCTGTTCCTGACCACAGGCATCCCCGGCCGGCCGGTGAAGGTGATGGACGACCTGATCACCGTGCTGGAGCTGCTGCGCGAGAAGCACCGCTTCACCGGCTACGTGCACGTGAAGATGGTCCCCGGCGCCGAGCCCGCGCAGATCGAGCGGCTGACCTCGCTCGCCAGCCGCGTGTCGCTGAACCTGGAGGCGCCCTGCGGCCAGCACCTGGTGCGGATCGCGCCCGAGAAGAGCCTGGACACCGCGCTCGCCGGGCTGAACCTGGCGCGCAAGACGGTGCTGCGGCAGCGGGAGGAGAACCTGGCCGGCCGCCCGCGCGACCTGCTGCACCCCGGCGGCACGTCGGGGATGACGATGCAGTTCGTGGTGGGCGCCACGCCCGACAGCGACCGCGCCATCGTGGAGAAGGTGGGCGAGCTGTACGACGGCGGCGGGATCCACCACGCCCACTTCAGCGCCTTCCGTCCCATCCGCGACACGCCGATGGAGGAGGCGGCGCCCGCCCCCGCCCTGCGCGAGGTGCGGCTGTACCAGGCCGACTACCTGCTGCGCCAGTACGGCTTCAAGCGCGACGAGGTGGTGTACGACGGCGGCGGGAACCTGCCGCTGGCCAACGATCCCAAGACCACCTGGGCGTTGGCGCACCCCGAGCGTTTTCCGGTCGAGATCAAGACGGCCGCGTACGAGGAGCTGGTGCGCGTCCCCGGCATCGGCCCCGGCTCGGCGAAGCGGATCGTGGCGGAGCGCGGCACGGCCGTGCTGCGCTCCCTCGCCGACCTGCGCGGCCTGGGCGTGGTGACCACGCGCGCGGCGGGCTTCCTCACGCTGGGGGGCCGCCGCCTGCAGTCGGTGCGCTGGGCCGAGCAGCTCGGCTTCTGGGGCCCCGACGACGACACCGGCCAGCACCACCTGGTCTACGACGTGAGCCCGGGGACCTTCCGGTAAACGGGAGAAGCTCCACCCCCCGGCCGCGCCGCGGAGCGATGCGCGGGTCTGCGGGTACGGGATTGGCAACGGAGTCGATTCGACTCGAACAGGCACGTTCCGGAAGGAGGGAGATGAGAGCACCGACATTGCGCGCAGGCCTCGTGTGGGTGGCGGCCGGCCTCGCACTCGGAGGTTGCATGGGTACGCAGACGGCTCGCGCGGGCGGCGCGGCGGAGGGGCTGGCGGGGACCTCGTGGCGGCTGGAGGAGCTCGGCGGGCGGCCGGCGGTCGCCGTGCCCGGCGGCGGCGTCCCCACGCTGACGTTCGCGGCGGATGAGCCGCGCGCCAGCGGCAACGGCGGCTGCAACATGTTCAACGGCTCGTTCACGCAGACCGACGCGTCGCTGCGCCTGGGTCCGCTGGCATCCACGCGCCGCGCGTGCACGGACGATGCGGCCAACGCGCAGGAGACCGCGTACCTGCGGGCGCTGGAATCCACCACGCGCTTCACGGTCTCCGGCGACCAGCTCGTGCTGTACGCGGGCACCCAGGTCGTCGCACGCCTGCGCAGAACCGGCGGATAGCGCAACGCGCCGTCACGCATGCAGACGAAGCCCTCTCCCAATCGCGTCGGGGGAGGGCTTCGTGCTGTCGTGCCATCATGGCGAGCGCCGGTGTCGTACCCGATCACCGAGTATCGTTCACGAGAAAAATCAGATGACGTGGCTCACGCAGAGGAGCAGAGAAGCAGAGAGGTTCGTGGACGTTCTCTGCTTCTCTGCTGCTCTGCGTGAGATCTTCAACCATGCTGGTCCCGAACCGACCTCCGCAAAAACCGGTATCAGTCCGCGTTCGCCGCGGCTTCCTCCGTCTTCGGCTCCGACGGCTCGGCGGTGGATTCGGATGACACGGCATCCGGCTCCGCGGACGCTTCCGGCGTGTCCGGAGCCTCGTTCGACCCGGTCGACTCCGACGAGGACGCCTCTCCCGACGACGACGCCGTATCGGACGCGTCCGACGCAGCCGCCGGCGCGGCAGGGGCGGAGTCCAGCCCCGTCTCCATCAGGCCGGCGACGAGCTGGGTGAAGCGGACGGGGTCGTGGGGCTCGGAGCCCTCGGCCAGGAGCGACCAGCCCAGCAGCAGCTCGGCGTAGTCGCCCACCACCGCGTCGTTGGGGTTGGCGTCGAAGCGGCGGCGAAGGCCCTGCACCAGCGCGTGCCCGGCGTTCAGCTCCAGGATGCGGCGCTGGCGGGTGCCGTCGCGGCCCTGCGAGAGCAGGCGCTCGAGCTGCGGCGAGTAGTCGTGCTCGCTCACCACCAGCACCGCGGGCGAGCGGGTGAGGCGGCCCGAGAGGCGCACGTCCTTCACCCACTTCTCCAGGCGCTTCTGGATCGCGCCCAGGAACGGCTCGAACTCCTTCTTCTTCTCGTCACCCGCTTCCTTCTTCTCCCCCTCGTCCAGCTCCACCGCGCCCTTGCCGGCCGAGCGCAGGCGCTTGCCGTCGAACTCGGTCACGCTCTGCACCACCAGCTCGTCCACCGGCTCGGTGAGGTACAGCACCTCCCAGCCGCGGTCGCGGAACGTCTCCAGCGCGGGCGAGTTCTCGATCTGCTCGCGGGTGGCGCCGGTGAGGTACCAGATGTCGGACTGCCCCTCGGGCATCCGCTCCACGTACTCCTTGAGCGTGGTGAGCGAGTCGGCGTCGCGCGAGCTGCCGAAGAGGAGCAGGTTCAGCAGCGACTCGCGGTTGTCGTAGTCGCTGTCCACCCCCTCCTTCACCGCGCGCCCCAGCTCGCGCCAGAATGTCTCGTACTTGGCCCGGTCGGCCTCCAGCATCCGCTTGAGCGCGTCGATCACCTTCTTCGTCAGCGTCTTGCGGATCTGCTTGACGTGGCGGTCGCTCTGCAGCATCTCGCGGCTCACGTTCAGCGGCAGGTCGGGGCTGTCCACCGCGCCGCGCACCCAGCGCAGCCAGCGGGGAAGGAGCTCCTCGCTGTTCTCGCGCACCAGCATGCGCTTCACGTACAGGCGCAGGTTGGGCTTGAAGCCCGGGTAGTACAGGTCCACCCCACCCTTGGAGGGAAGGAAGAGCACCGCCTGGAACTCCACCAGCCCCTCGCCGCGGGTGTGGATCGTCTCCACCGGGTCCGTCCAGTCGTGCGAGATCTGCCGGTAGAAGTCGTTGTACTCCTCCTTGCTCACCTCCGACGGCGGCCGCGCCCAGATCGGCTTCATCGAGTTGAGCGCCTTCTCGGGCTCGGGCGTGTCGCCCTCCGGCACCTCTTCCGGCTTCTCGCCGGGAAGGATGATCGGGTAGGTGATGAAGTCGGCGTGCTGGCGCACGATGCGGGAGAGGACCCAGCGGTCGGTGTAGTCCTCGATCCCGTTCTCCGAGTCCACCGCCTTCAGGTGCAGGGTGATGGTGGTCCCCGGCCGGTCGCGCTCCGCCTCGGCCACCGTGAACGATCCACCGCCCGACGATTCCCAGCGCACGGCCTCGTCGGTGCCCGCCTTGCGCGTGACCAGCTCCACCCGCTCGGCCACCATGAACGACGAGTAGAAGCCCACGCCGAACTGGCCGATGAGCTGCGCGGCGCCCTCGGTGGCCTTCTCCTTGAGCTGCTCCAGCGCCTCGCGCGTCCCCGAGCGGGCGATGGTGCCGATGTTCTGCACCACCTCGTCGCGCGTCATCCCGATCCCGTCGTCCTCGATCGTGAGGGTGCGCGCCTCCTTGTCCGGGAACAGCCGGATCTTCGGCTCGTGGCCTTCGGGGAGGAGGCCGGGGTTGGTGAGCGCCTCGAAGCGGAGCCGGTCGATGGCGTCGGACGCGTTGGAGACCAGCTCGCGGAGGAAGATCTCCTTGTCGGTGTAGAGCGAGTGGATCACCAGGTCGAGGAGCCGCTGCACCTCGGCCTGGAAGGCGAACTGCTCGGCCTGCTCGGTCACGCTATCCTCCTGTTGCGTCATCGGTACGTCATGGGGTTGATGATGGAACCGCGCCGCGCCGGAAATCCGCGGCGAGACGGTAAAAATATCGACCGTATGCCGGTATCAACAAGTGGCGGAATTTCCGTGGAAGGAGCGTCGGTCAGGGTTTGCGTAGGACGGTCCGCACCGCGTCGTCCAGGCTCATGTGCAGCACCTCCTCGCGCGCGTCCCACCCGGTCGCGGGATCGACGTCATTCCTCGGCACGACGCGGAGCGGGGGGAGCGCCGTCCCATGGCAGCGCACGTCGAGAATCTCGCCGTCCGCGGCCGTGCGGACGATCTCGAACGCCGTGTTCGGCCACGGCGCATCGATGTCGGCCGGAAAATAGTCCCCCTTGATGAACAGCACGCGGCCGTCGCCCAGGTCGAAGACGTACCCGGTGCCTTCATCCTCCACCGGCTCGATCTCCACCACCGCGACCGCACGGACGCGCTTCACCGTGACGCGGCCGTCCTCCAGCACACGGGCGAGCTCACGGTTTCTGTGCGCGTCGCGTTGCTCGAAAAACTTTCGGCGCTGGGCGTTCCGGGCGGCCGCGCGGACGAGCCGGTAACCGACCAGGATCGCTCCCAGGGCCCCCGCGGCCACGATCCCCCCGATGTTCACCCGGCCGAACACCGTGACCACCACCATGGTGAGGATCCACACGGCCGCCAATCCCCACGTCTCGCGCGATTCGTCGGAATGCCCGACACCGGGCGGATGCGGCTGCATGGCCTTCTGCAGCCACACCCGCTCCTCCGCGTTCATCTCCCGCACGGATTCCTGGATCATGCCGCGTACGCTTTTACCTTTGCAAGCGTTGGGTGAAGGATGCGACCCCCGCGGCGCATCCGCCGCGGGGGCCGCTCGATCATGCTGGCCGGACGCGTGGTCGCCGTCAGCGCGAGGCTGACGTGCCGCGGCCGGCGGGGTCCAGGATCTCGTCCACGCGCGCGGCCACGTCCGCCCAGTGGGCGCGCTGCACACCCTCGGGGGCCGAGGCGGTGGCGCGGCGCGCCTGTGCCCGGATGGCCGTCAGCTCGCTGCGGGCCAGGGCCGGCAGGTCGCTGCGGGGCACGTTCAGCGGCGCCAGCAGCGGCGACGGCGGGCCCTCGCCGGCCTCACCGCCACCCGCGGCGGGGCCCGCGGGGGGCGGCGACACCAGCGCGGCCAAACGGTCCAGGTACACGCGGTGCAGCCCGCGCAGGTTGGCGTCGGGCGCGGCCGTGCTCCACACGGCGCGGCGCACGTCGGCCAGGTACTCCGCCGGCGCGTACCCCGCCCCCGGGTCCATCTCCTGGCCCAGCGCCATCCGGTCCAGCCGCCGCGCGTCCAGCAGCGCCGTCACCACCGACGCCTGCGCGGCGGCCAGCGGCGTCCCGCCCACGCGCCGCGTGATCGCCGTCGGCGCCATCCACGCCGGCGTGC
>DASQLJ010000678.1:0-14322 GCA_035630095.1 Longimicrobium sp. | reverse complement strand
GTCCCATGAGCCAGGCTGCAGAGCACCCGCGGGACGATGCCGTCGGTCCGACGGGAAACATCGGCAAGGGGAGCCGGCCGGCGGCCGCCCTCGTCACGGACGCGGAGCTGGTTGCCCGCATGCGCGCGGGGGACGAGGGCGCGCTGGGCGTCGTGTACGACCGCTACGCGGCGCTGGTGCACCGCACCGTCGCGCGTACCATCGGTGACACCGACGACGACGACGACGACGACGACGACGACGACGACGCCGACGAGGTGGTGGAGGAAACCTTCTGGCAGGCGTGGCGGCAGGCGGGGCGCCTCGATTCCGGGCGTGGTGCGCTGTCGACGTGGCTGATGATGACCGCGCGAAGCCTGGCTCTCGACTGGGCTCGCGGCCGGTGGGGGCTCATGCCCGCAGGCGCCATTCGGGAAGCGTGTGCCGCGTCACGCGATCGGTCGGCGGCGTTGCGCGACATGGCGGGCGCGGCCACCTCCGCCGCCCGCGAGTCGCGCCTGGTGGCGGGCGACGCGCGCCAGCGAGCCGCCGACATCACCCGGTACCGCGGCTTCGGCTGGCACCGGGACACCGCGGCCCAGTCCGCCGATGCATGACGTGGGGGTTTGATCGAACAGGGCGTGTGCATGACGAAGAAGAGCCCGCCCTCCACGTGGAGGGCGGGCTCCGTTCTACCGGACCGCGTCCCGCGGCTCAGTCTTCCTGATGCCCCGCCGCGTGCTCGCAGCAGTGCCCGCACGCCGCGCCGCCGGCGGCAGCCGCGCCGTGCGCCTGCCCGTGCCCGGCCGCGTGTGCCTGCCCGTGCGCCGCGTCGTGCGACTGACCCTGCGCGGCCCCGTGCGATGCGGCCGCGCCGTGGTGGGCCGCGTGCGTGGAGTCATGCTTGGCGCCGGCGGCGTGCGCCTGCCCCTGCGCGGCGCCGTGGGAGCCGGCCGCGCCGTGGTGGGCGGCGTGCATCGAGTCGTGCGCGGCGGGCTTCGCGTGCATCGCGTGCGCGCCCTGGCCGGCGGCCGGGTGGTGCGCGGCGTGGAGGCTGTCGAGCGTGGCCTTCTGCGCCGCGGTGAGCACCGCCTGGGCGTCGCGCTGCGAGCGCTGCATCAGCGCGGTCATCTCGCCGTGCAGGGCGGCGTGCGTCTGCGCGCTGGGGCCGCCGGCGGCGCGGACGCGTGCGCAGTGGTCGCGCATCGCCCGTGTGTGCGCGCTGTCGATGGCGGTGAGGCGCCGCACCTGGTCGGCGTTCAGCCCCACCTCCTGCCGGTGCTCCAGCGCGGCGTGGGCGACGGGGTGCATCATCTCCCCGCCCCCGTGCTGCTGCGCCTGCCCGTGCGCGTGCTGCTGGGCGCCCGCGGGCGCGGCGGCGATCACCACCAGCGCGAGCGCGCCGAGTGTCTTTCTCATCGGTTGGATCTCCCGAAAGTTCGTTCAGCCTGGTTCTGCCGGGCGGAGATGCCCGGACAGGGACGCGTTCGATCGCATCTGGTTCCTCGTGGCATCGCAATGCGTTCGGTCGATGACACCCGGTGGAGATCGTCGAGTCTACGGACGCGATGCCGGGATCAGGCTTCCGGAGGGCGGAAGAGCGAGAGGGGGAGCAGGCGGTCGTGGATCGCGTCGGCGGGCGGATAGCCGCCCATGTCGGCCGGCGCGAACGCGGGGAGCGGGGCGGCGGACGGGAGCTGCGGCGCGCCCAGGCATGACCCGCCGTTCATCACCAGCAGCGGGCACGGCGGCACCTCGCCCGCCGGCTCGGGCGGACCCGGCTCCGGCTCGGGCGCGGGTGCCGGCGGGGCGGGATGATGCATCGCCCCGTGCGCCCCGTCGTGTGTCCCCGCGTGCGCCATCGCATGCCCGTGCGCCGGCGCGTCGGCCCGTTCCGACGCACGCTGCGCGCATGCGGCCGCCCACCCTGCCGTGGTCCACGAGACCAGCAGGGCGACGGCGGCCAGCAGGCGGGCGAAGGCGCGGGCGCGGGGCATCATGCGCTGAAGGTACGCGGCGCGGAGAACATGCGTCTGTCGGGAAAGCTACGCATCGTCGACGGACGCGGCGGCGGCGACCGGCGTGCCCGTCTCCACCGGGCGTCCGGCGGCGGACCAGCCGGCGTAGTCGCCCGCCAGGTGCGCCACGTCGCCGAAGCCGTTCGCCTGCAGCAGGCCGATGGCCACGCCGGCACGCGCGCCGCCCTGGCAGTGCACCACCAGCGGCCGGTCGCGCGGCAGCTCGCCCAGGCGCTCGGGAAGGCGGCCCAGCGGCACGTTCACCGCGCCCGGCAGGTGCCCGGCCTCGAACTCCGACGCGTTGCGCACGTCCACGATCTCCACCGCGCCCGCCACGTGCCGCGCCTCCAGATCGTCCGGCGCCACGTCGGCGACGGACGCGCGGCCGCCGTTGTCGCGGATCCAGGCTTCCACCGCCTCGGGGGGGAAGTAGCCGGCGCACTCGTCCAGCCCGATCATCGCCAGGTCGCGCACGGCGGCGCGGGCGCACTCGTCCTCCACGATCAGCCAGAACGGGCGGCCGTACGGCACCACCGAGCCGGCCCAGGTGCTGAACTGCTTGCCCAGCGGCACGCTCAGCGTCCCCGGCACGTGCCGCGCGGCGAACGCGGCGCCGCGGCGCGTGTCGATCACCGTGGCCCCGGTCGCCGCGGCCGCGGCCAGCTCGCCGTCCGGCAGCCGCTTGGGCACGCGGAACCCGCCCAGGACCCGCGGCCCGTCGCGGTTCACGCGCTTCATCTCGGCGAAGTACATCGGCGGCTCGGGCTGGCCGGAGAGCACGGAGCGCACGAACGCCTCTTCGTCTTCCTCCGCCAGATCGCGGTTGAACAGCTTCTCGTAGCCCAGCGTGGTCTGCGGCACCGAGCCCAGGCCCTTGCCGCAGGCGCTGCCGGCGCCGTGCGCGGGCCAGAGCTGCACCCAGTCGGGGAGCGCGGCCTTGAAGCGCCGCAGCGACTGGAAGAGGGTGCGCGCGCTCGACTCCATGGTGCCGGCCTGCCTGGCCGCGCGCTCCAGCAGGTCGGGGCGGCCCACGGCGCCCACGAACACGAAGTCGCCGGTGAGCACGCCCATCGGCCGGTCGGCGCCGGCGGTGTCGGTGACCACGAAGCAGAGGTGCTCGGGGGTGTGCCCGGGCGTGTGCATCACGTCCACGCGCACGTTGCCCACCATGAAGCGCGAGCCGTCCTTCAGCAGCACCGCGCCGGCGCCCTCGGCCCAGCCGTAGCGCCAGTCGTCGCCGCCCTCGTCCGACAGGTGGGGGACGGCGCCGGTGCGCTGCGCCAGCTCGCGGGTGCCCGACACGAAGTCGGCGTGGATGTGCGTCTCGGCCACGTGCGTCAGGCGCAGCCCCTCGCGGGCGGCCGCCTCGAGGTACTGCTCCACGTCGCGGTTGGGGTCCACCACCAGCGCCTCGCCGGTGGCGGCGCACCCCACCATCCAGCTCGCGTGGGCCAGGTTGTCGTCGTAGAAGCGTTTGAGGAGCATCGGGAGACAGCCGCGCAGATAGTATGGATGCCGGGGCGCACACGCGCGCGACTCGGAAGCTCGGCGCGGGCGCGTGCGGCGTCAAGGGAAGGGCGAACAGGTGCGCAAGTGCGCCAATGCGCGAGTGCGTTTCATCCACCGCGCCGCAAGCTGCATCTCAATCCCCGAGTCCAGAACGGAAGGGTTCACGCAGAGTCGGCAGAGTGAGCAGAAACAACCGCAGTTCTCCGCTGACTCTGCTGACTTTGCGTGAAACAGGGTCGTTGAATCGTGGATCGCACTGGAGATGGGGATTACGATCGATGAGGCCCTGGCACTCGTCGTTTGCGGATTCGGCGTTAGGTTGGATGGATGATGACGCGCAGGTCCACGCATCTTCCCGAACCGCCATGCTGATCGACGATTGGATGCCGGAGTTCCACGCGTCGGAGCGGCACGAGACGCGCATCCGGGCGCCGCGGGATCGCGTGTGGGAGGTGGTGCGGCGGCTGGACTTCGGCCGCCCGCCGGTGATTCGCGCGCTGATGGCGCTGCGCACGCTCCCGGCGCTCCTCACCCGCGAAGGCCGCGAAAAAGCCAGGGAATCCGCCGGCGGCGGCGGGGTGCTGCGCGCCGGCTTCGTGCTGCTGGGCGAGCGCGTGGGCCACGAGCTGATGCTGGGCGTGGCCGGCAAGTTCTGGCGCCCGTCGGGAAACATCGCGCGGGTGGACGAGGACGAGCTGCGCGCGTTCAGCCGCCCGGGCTTCGCGGTGGCGGCGTGGGACTTCACCCTGCGGGAGGATGGAGACGCCGTGGTGCTCGCCACCGAGACGCGCGTGCGCTGCACCGACGAGGCCAGCCGCCGCGCCTTCCTGCGCTACTGGCGCGTGGTGGGCCCGTTCAGCGCGCTGATCCGCGTGGAGCTGCTCAGGTCGATCCGCAAGGCGGCCGAATCGCCCTCCGCCGCCCCGATCGCAACCACCGGAGCCCGATGACGCTGCCCGACACCGATCCCCCCGAGGCGCTGGAGCGGCTGGTGCGGGCGAGCCCGGCGGCCGGCGCGGTGCTGCGGCTGGCGGCGTTCCTCAGCCCCGCGCACCCGGTGCCCGTGGCCGCGCTGGAGGCGGCGGCGGACGCGCTCCCCGAGCCGCTGGCCGCCGCCCTGCGCGACGCCGCGGGGCGCGAGGGGATGTGGGACGCGCTGCTGGACGCCGGCGCCGGCGGCGTGGCCGGCGACGAGCTGGTGGTGAACGCGGAGCTGGCCCGCGCCGCCGCCGGGCGGATGGAGGCGGAGGAGCGGCACAGTTGGACGGCCGCCGCCGCGGCGCTGCTGGAGAAGGCGTTCCCCGGCGACCCGGTGAAGCCCGAGAGCCGCGCCACCTGCGAGCGCCT
Source organism: Longimicrobium sp. (assembly GCA_035630095.1). Lineage (GTDB taxonomy): Bacteria > Gemmatimonadota > Gemmatimonadetes > Longimicrobiales > Longimicrobiaceae > Longimicrobium. Next base: position 9,469 of record DASQLJ010000678.1, on the reverse strand, counting down.
CCTCCCGCACGCCCAGGCCGCCGCCGAGCACGCGGCCGAGCAGGGCGCGGGGCTGGCCTCGGCCGCGCAGGTGCTGCACCTGGCCGGGCGCTACGTGCTGGAGGTGCAGGGCGACGCGGCGGCCGCCCGCGCGCTGCTCACCCGCGCCGTGGAGCTGCGCGAGCGGGCGCACGGCGAGCGCGACGTGCGCGTGGCCTGGGACGTGACCTACCTGAACGGCGCGCTCCTGCACCTGGGCGAGTGGCCGCGGATGGCCCGCAACGCCGTGCGCGCCGCCGAGCTGCTGGAGGCCGCCGCCGGGCCGGACGACCGCATGGTGATCACCCACGTCAACAACGCCGCGCTCCTCCTCGTCCGCGCGGGCGAGACGGAGCGTGCGCGCGCCTGGTTCAACCGCGCGCTGGCGCTGGCGAACCCGGTGTTCGGCGCGGGGCATCCGTTCGTGGCCACCATCCTGAGCAACCTGGGCGACCTGCACGCGCGCGAGGGCGACGGCGAGGGCGCCCGCCACGCCTACCGCAAGGCGCTGGCGATCGACGAGGCCGTGTACGGGCTGCGGCACAACAGCGTGGCGCGCGACCTGGCCAAGCTTGGCGAGCTCCTCGCCGCCGCTGGCGAAGGCGAAGCGGCGCGCCCCTACCTGGAGCGCGCCGCCGACTGGTTCACCGAGCGCGACGGCGCGGACGACGTCCGCGTCCTCGCCCTCCGCGCCACCCTCGCCAGGATCGACGCCGCCCGCGAAGGCTGATTCCGCGTCCGATCCATCCTGGAGGCGACGTCGCCATCGAGCATTCGCCAGCACCAGCGCTCGCGACAAGGTGCCGCGGCTTCAGCGTGCGCTGTGGATCAGTTTTTTTGAAAGTGGACACCACCCAGGCGGGATCGGCCTCGATCGACGTCCGCCGTCGACGAGCAGCAGGCGGATGCGGCCTTGGCGCTTGTCAGCGCCGCATCGCCCTCCGCCCCCTCGCCTCGCCCGATCGACTCCCGCTCGTCCAGCGTGGTGCAACGTCGCCGAGGCTGGAGCGGCTTCGAGGGATGCTCCGGATGTAGCGGAGTGCTCCACCTGATCGACGCAGTTGACGATGCCAGCGCTCGCGACGAGGCTGGCGGAACCTTGCTACAGGTGGATGGACGATCGCGCGCGTCAGGATCTGTAAACTGCATCGATCAGGGGAGACCTGTCACGCCGAACGCACAGTGCGCTCCGACAGCACCGATGACACCTCCCGACCGGTGTTCGATGCGGCCAACGACGGCAGACGTGGCCGGATGATCACTCCCGTACGTAGGAGGCGGAACTTTCTGGCCAGTCGTGTCCACTTTCAAAAATTTCGATCCACAGCGCACGCGGAAACGGCGTCACCTGCGCGCGAGCTCCGGCGTTGCTGACCCTTTCTCACTGTGTCGACGGTCGATAGGCAGGTGCATTCCCGATCAACCGTCGGCTGTGTCGTCCCGTGCGAGCGCGTGGCAGAACTCGGCGGTCGCTTCGTCGGCGGGGAAGGCGCACTCGATGCGCAGCTCGTCGAGCGTGACGTCGCGCGGCGTGCCGAAGGTGGAGATGGTGGAGAAGAACCGCAGGTCCCGCGTCTCCCGCCTGAAATGCACGGTCAGGAGGGGCGGCGGCGGCGCGCCCAGCTCGCGCTCGCGCCACCGGGCCGGCACGCCGGGATAACGCAGCACCTCGTCGAGCAGCGCACGCGCCTTCACGTCCGACGGCGCTGCGGCGACCTCGTCGTGCAGGTGGCGGATCAGGTCGCCCGCCACCTCTTCCCAGTTCACCACGGCCGCGCGCATGTCGTCGGGATCGAAGAACTGCCGCACCATGTTTGCGTGCCGGCTCCCGCCGCACAGGAAGGTGCCCACGCGCACCGCGGCGCGGTTCGTCGCCAGCACGTCCCAGCGCCGGTTGAGGACGAAAGGCGGGGAACGGCTCCTGGTGCTGGACGATCATCTCGATGGCGCGGCGCACCTGCGCCAGCTCCGGCGCGTCGAGATCCGTTTCGGCGTATTCGGGGGCGTAGCCGGCGGCCAGGAGCAGCGCGTTGCGCTCGCGCAGCGGCATCTCCAGCGCCCGGGCGAGCCTCGAAACCATGTCGCGGCTCGGCTGCGCCTTCCCCGTCTCCACGTAGCTGAGGTGCCGCATTGACGTGCCCGCCTCCAGCGCGAGGCCGAGCTGGCTCACCCGCCGCGCCGCGCGCCACTCGCGGAGCAGCGTGCCCACGTGCGCCGCCGCCGGGCGCGGCTGCGGATGCGTACGGGCGGAGCTCACGGGTCGATGACGAGGTGCCCGTGTGCTCACGTTGGCGCCGCGGTGCGCGCGAACATGCCGTTCGCCTCGGGGAAGGGCATCCCTTCGCCGAGCGAGAGGTAGGTGCCCTGCTCGAGCAGCTCGCGTGCCGCCCGGCGCGTGGCCGCGAGCGCAACCTCGGCGATCGCCGGCCCCACGCTCACCCGCGCCACGCCCAGCTCGCCCAGCCGCGACACGCTCGGCGCGCCGGGCATCGCCATCACGTTGATCGCCCCGCCGATCGCCCGGACCAGCGCGGCGATGGTGTCGGCGTCGATCACTCCGGGGACGAAGACGCAGTCCGCCCCCGCGTCCCGGTAGATCCTGCCGCGCCGCACGGTCTCGTCGAACCGCGTCTCGGACGCGCCCACCGCGAACAGGTACACGTCCGTGCGGGCGTTGATCACGATGTCGCCGCCGGCGGCCTTCGCCGCGTCGCGCGCCGCCCGGATCCGCATGGCGTGGACCTCGGCGGGCATCAGGACGTTCCCGTCCGCGCCGGGCGTGTCTTCCAGGTTGATCCCGGCCACGCCCAGCCCGACCAGGGCGCGCACCGTGTCTGCCACGTCCTCCGGCGAGCCGCCGCCGTAGCCGCTCTCCACGTCCGCCGTCACCGGCACCGACACCGCGCGCACGATGCTGGCGACCGCGCCGAGCATCTCATCCTGCCGCAGCCCCTCCCCGTCCGGGCGCCCGAGCGCCCATGAGACGCCCGCGCTGGTCGTGGCGATCGCCTGCGCCCCGGCCAGCTCGATCACGCGGGCGCTGGCCGCGTCCCACGCGTTGGGCAGCACCAGCGGCCGCTGTTCGTGCAGCGCGCGGAACCGAGCCGCGCGATCCGATTGGTTCATCCGAAAGCTCCGTCAGAGGGTCGGCGTAAAGGATACCGGTCCCCTCATCACCAAGCTATGACGTCCCAGGTCATATTCCCCATGACCTCGTCGGGAGATGAATCCGCGTCCCTCGTATCCCTATGGTTGTTCCGCCATAAATCATGAATCCGCACCGCTTTGCGTCGGAGCGTCAGAGCAGCGAAGCGGCCGCAGGAACGCTGCGGAGTTGAGGAGTGCTCCATCTGATAAACGCAGTTGGCGATGCCGCCGCTCGCACGAAAGCCCGCGGAAGCTCCCGCGGGCCAACGGGCGATCGCACGCACCAGAATCCGCAACTGCGTTTATCAGAGGAGGATAGGTCACGCTGAACCCGCAGTGCGCATCGGCATGATTTACCGACGGGTGGCGCACCTGGATCAGAGCGCGAACGGGACCCATCTACCGATAGCAACGATAGATACGGGCCGGAACTCGCTTCCGATCGTGGAAGAAGCAAGCACCGACCCGGTGGTGTCCACTTTCAAAAATTTCGATCCACAGCGCACGCTTAGCCCCCTCACCCCGCCCGCGGCTCCCGCGCTACTCCCCGGCTACGACGATGCGTACCTGGTCCACCGCGCCGGAGGGGGCTTGGGCGCGCACCGTGTGCTCGCCGGGCATCAGGCGCCAGCGCCCGTCCGGCACCTCGGCGCCATCCACGAACCAGCGCACCGGGGCCGGCGCGCCGGCCGCCTGCAGCGCCAGCGTGGCATAGCGCGCATCCACGCCGATCGGCACGGCGTAACGGTCGCCGTTGCGCGGCGCCACGATGCGGAAGCGCTCCTCCGTGCGCGGCGCGAGCCCGGCCCAGCGCCCGCCCCGCCCCGCCGCCCACTCCGCGTATTCCCGCGGCAGCGCCACGCGCCCGTCGCGCTCCCAGTCGTCCGCGCGCGTCGGTTCCGTTCCGGGGATGAACCACTCCACCACCGAGGCGCATCCCGCCGTCGCCCGCATCCCGGAAAGCCGGCAGACGCGCACCGGCACCAGCCCCGCCGCCTCCGGCACCGCCAGCGCGCCCGGCGCCCGTCGGCCGGCCGTGACGAGCATCGCGCGGTACAGCAGCGGCCCGGCGCCCGTGATCCCGCTCACCCCCTCCATCGGCCGCCCGCTGAAGTTGCCCACCCACACCGCCACCGTGAACCCGCGCGTGACCCCCACCGCCCAGTTGTCGGTGAAGTGCCGGCTCGTCCCCGTCTTGGCCGCGGCGGGGAAGGGGAAGTCGAACGGCGTCTCGGTCCCGAAGCCCGCGATCCGCGCCTCCGCGTCCGAGAGCACGTCCACCACCAGCGCCGCCGCCTGGGGCGACATCACCCGCTCGCGCGGCGGCGCGGCCTCGCCCGGCGCGACGGGGCGCCAGCGGTACGGCATCCACTCGCCGCCGTTCGCCAGCGCGCGGTAGCCGTTCGCCAGCTCCAGCAGCGTCACGTCGCCGTTGCCCAGCGCCAGCCCCAGCCCGTAGTGCGCCGCGCTCCGCGAGAGCGAGGCGAAGCCGGCGCGGTGCAGCGTCTCCAGCAGCGCCTCCACCCCCAGCCGGTCGGCCAGCTCCACCGCGGGCACGTTGAACGAGCTCCCCAGCGCCTCGCGCGCCCGCACCGGGCCGTGAAAGCGGCGGTCGTAGTTTTGCGGCCGATACGGCCCCAGCGTCGTCGCGAAGCTGCGCGGCACGTCGGGGATGACGGTGGCCGCGGTGTGGCCCCGGTCGAACGCGAGGCCGTAGAGGAACGGCTTCAGCGCCGACCCCGGCTGCCGCGGCGACACCACCATGTCCACCTGCCCCGTCGCCGGCTCGGCGAAGTCGGGCGAGCCCACCCACGCCAGCACCTCCCCCGTCGCGTTGTCCACCACCACCGCCGCCGCGTGCCGCGCGCCGCGGTCGTGCAGCACCCGAACCGTGTGGCGCACCTCCGCCTCCAGCAGCGTCTGCAGCTCCAGGTCGAGCGAAGTTCTCAGCGTTCCGTCTCGCACGCCGTCCGCCTCCGCCCACTGGAGCACGCGCGTGGTGAAATGCGGGGCCAGGAACGCCGCGGCGCCGCTCGGGGGGATCACCGGCTCGTCCAGCGCCCGCGCCACCTCCTCCGCCGTGGCGTAGCCCAGCGCCCGCATCCGCCGCAGCACCGCGTTGCGCCGCGCCCGCGCCCGCTTCGGCGACACCAGCGGGTTGTCGCGCGAGGGGGAGCGCGCGACCCCGGCCAGCAGCGCCGCCTGTCCCAGGCTCAGCTCCCGCGCCGAAGCGCCGAAGTAGAGGGAAGACGCGGCAGACACCCCCACCGAGCCCTGCCCCAGCGGCACGCGGTTGAGGTACTGCTCCAGGATCGTGCGCTTGGGGAGGTGCGCCTCCAGCCGCAGCGCCCAGAGCGCCTGCCGCAGCTTCCCCGTCCAGCTCCGCTTCACCGGCCGCAGCAGCCGCGCCGTCTGCATCGACAGTGTGGACGCGCCCGAGCGCCGCCCGCCGCGCAGGTTGTCGCGCACCGCCCGGCCCACCGAGCGCGCGTCCACCCCCGGGTGCGAGAAGAAGCGGTGGTCTTCGGCGGATACGAACGCCTGCACCAGCCGCGGGTCGATCTCGCCCACCGGCGTCCACCCGCCGCGGCTCCCGTCCTCCGCGCGGGTGGCGCGGAGCGGAAGGCCGCCGCGGTCCTCCAGCACCAGCCGCGGCATGGGGATGGGCGCGGCCGTCCCCGCCGGCAGCGGCAGGGCGATCCATCCCCCCACCAGCAGCGCCGACGCGGCCGCGCCCGCCCCGGCCCACGCCGCCCAGCGCGCGCGCCGTCTCATCGATCCGCCGGGCGCACGGTGAACACGCCGCCGCCGCTGCGGCCGTGCACGCCCGGGTTGTACATCTCCTCCGCGTGCGCCGGCGCCGAGACGAAGCGGCCGGCGGTGGTGGCGCGCGCCAGGTAGCTGGCGTTGTACCTGCCCCGCCACAGCCGCCGGGCGAAGTAGACCACGCGGTCGTCGCGGATCTCGGTGTGGTCGAAGGGCGACCACATCCCCGAATCCCAGCTCCCGTAGGCCCAGGTCGACATCGGGCTGTCCGGGTCGCCCTCCTCGGGCTCCGGGGCCAGCAGGTCGGCGGAGAACGGGCTCACGGTGCGCAGGCTCAGGTCCACCGCCTCCAGCCCGGCGGGGAGCGGGTCGTCCAGCACCACCATCGACCGGTCCTCGGGGACCTTGATGCGCAGCCGCACCCGCACCACCTGCCCCGCGGCCACCGAGGTCAGCGGGCGGCGCGTCTCCACCGACTCGTACCAGCGCTCCACCTCGATCCCCCGGTCCAGCGGGGTGAAGGAGGCGCGCGCCGCCACCTCGCGCACGCCGAGCTGGTAGAAGACCGCCGGGCCGGGCCCCGTCGCCTGAAGCGTCACCCGCAGCACCCTCCGCCCGTCCAGCCGCCTCGTCAGCAGCCCGGTGAGCGCGCGCGTCGTGTCGGGCGCCTGGCCGCGGCGGGCGCGCGTCTCCGTCACCAGCCGGCCGCCCTGCCGCACCCGCACCACGCGCGCGCCCTCGCCGCCGCGCGGCTCGAAGCGGGCGAGGGCGAGCACGGCGGCGCCGTAGTCCTGCGTGGTCCAGGGGAGGGTGGCCTCGTCCCGGCCCTGCAGCACCAGCGTCTCCACCAGCGCGCCCAGCGCGGGGTGGTCGGGACGGATCGCCAGCGTGGCGGTGAGCAGGCGCGCCGCCGGCCGCACGCTCGAGGCGAAGTAGAAGTCGTCGCGGTACGCGCCCGGGGGGAGCACCGCGCGGGTGCCGCGCAGGCGCACCCCGGCCCAGGCGGCGTCCAGCAGCCGCCGCGCCGGCTCGCGCGCGCCGCGGCGCCCCAGCACCTCGGCCAGCGCCACGCGGTCTTCCCACGACATCCGGGCGGCCTGGCCCAGCAGCAGGTTCTCCGCCGGCACGTCGGGCCGGCGCAGGCGGCTGAGCAGGTCCACCGCGGCCAGGCGCTCGGTGAGCACCCAGCGCACCTCCAGGTCGCGCCCGCGCCCGCCGTACACCGGGCGCAGCGCAATGGTGTCGCGCAGCGCGCGGGTGAGGTAGCCGGCGATCCCGTTCAGCACCGTGTCCTGCACCACGATCCCGGCGCCGCGCGCCTCCAGCAGCACGCGGCCGGCATAGGCGGTGAGCCAGGGCGAGGTCCAGTCGGTGGCGCTCCACAGGCCGATCCCGCCATCGTCGCGCTGGCGGCGCGAAAGGGTGCGCACCACCTCCTCCACCCGCCCCCGCGGGTCGCGGCCGGTCAGCAGCACGACCCCGGTCTCGCGCTGGGCGCGGTACAGCACCACCAGCGGCAGCGCCTGGCTGGAGATCTGCTCCGAGCAGGCGTAGGGGTACACCTCCAGTGTCCGCTGGAAGCCCTGGATCAGCGCCAGCGGCGAGGTGCCGAAGCCCAGCTCCAGCCGCGAGCGCGCGGGATCCGTCCCCGCGGGGAGGATGAACTCCACCGTCGCCGTGTCGCGCAGCAGGCCGCTGACCGACTGCGTCACCGGGCGGTTGGCGGGGCGTATCGGGAGGCGCACCTCCACCCCGTCGGCCTGGCCGCTGCCGGTGGCGCGGAAGCGGAAGGTCGCCGCGTCGCCGGCGATGGCGCGGAAGTGGAAGCGCGCCTCGGCGCCGCGCCCGGCGGGGAGCGACAGCGTCTGCCAGGGCGCGTCCAGCAGCCGCACGCCGCGCACCTCCGCGCCCACGCGGGCGGTGACGGCGTGCGGGAGCCGGTGGTTCACCACCACGCCGGCCATGAAGTCGTCGCCCTCGCGCAGGAAGCGGGGGAGCGCGGGGCGGGCCAGCAGCGGCTTGGTCGCCAGCAGCGGCGCCTCGCCCTGGCCGAAGCGGTCGCCCGCCGTGACCGCCACCGCCATCACCCGGAAGGTGGTCACGTTGTCGGGGAGCGCGGCCGCCACCACCGCCTGGCCGTCATCCCCCGTGACCACCGAGCCCAGGAAGAAGGCGGTGGGGCGGAAGCGCGAGCGCAGCACGCCCGACGCGTCGCGCCCGCCGCCGCCGCCGGGGTTGCGCGTCCCCTTCTGCCCCTCGGGGATCTGCGGCGCCACGGCCACCAGGTTGCTGGCCACCCGCATCCCCAGCCCGCGCGGCTGGTAGAGGAGGTCGATCGGGTTCGGCGTCGTGTAACCCGTCAGGGAGAGCACGCCGTCGTCCACCGCCCAGAGCGTCACCTCCCCCGCCTGCGGCCGCCCCGCCGCGTCGCGAAGGCGCACGCGGACGCGCGCGGTGTCGCCGGGGCGGTACTCGGCGGCCAGCGGCTTCACCTCCACCGCCAGCCGCTTGACCTCGGGTGTCACCCGCAGCTCGGCGTAGCCCACGCGCAGCGTCGGCCGCCCGGGGTCGTCCACCGTCCCCGTGCGCGCGCTGCGGCCGCGCACGATCAGCACCGAGACGAAGACGTTGGGGGCGAACGCCTCGGTGATCGGGATCTTCACCACCTGCGTGCCGGTGGATACGCGGATGCGGCGCTGCTCCAGCACCCGCTCGCGCTCCACCGTCACCCACGCCTCCGCGTCGGTGAACGGCGAGGCGACGAGGACGGTGGCGGTGTCGCCCACGGCGTAGCGCTGCTTGTCGGGGATGACGTCGATCTTGAACTTCCCCTCGTCGTTCCAGGGGACCCAGCCGGCGCCCACCACCCAGCGGGTGAGACTGGTCCGCACCGCGCGCCCCTGCCCGTCGGTGGCGGTGAAGGTCGCGGTGTACTCGCCCCCCTCGCGCGGGGTGAAGGCGCAGCGCGCCGGCGCGGCGGCGGTGGAGAAGCGGCAGGTGGCCACGGTCCGGCTCACCCACTGTCCCACCTCGTCCACCATCCCGTCGCGCTCGCGGCGCACGGTGTGCCACTCGCGGCGCACCACCGTGCCGGTGACGGGAACGCCGGGCACGCCGCGGCCGTCGGGGCGCACGGCGATCACCGCCACGCTCACCGGCGTGCCGGCCGACCAGAAGTAGCCCTCGCCCTCGCCCCTGGCGCCCAGGTAGAAGTCGGCCGGGTGCACCAGGACGCTGGTGGTGGCGGCCACCGTCTGCCGGTTGGCGTCCACCACCTCGGCCTCCATGGTCAGGCGCGCGGGGCGCCCGTTCGCCTGCCGCGCGGCGCGCACCGAAAGCTCGCGGTAGCCCCTGGCGTCCAGCGTGTCGACCCCGCTCCCGATCGCCTGCTCCTCGCTCCCCGAATCCTTCCACCACTCCCAGCCTTCGCCCACCTGGTAGTCGTCGGTGCCGGGGATGTCGATCTCCCACGGCGACACCGTCGTCTGCCGCGCCGTCCAGCGCACCGGCGCCCCCGCCATCGGCGCGCCGAAGAGGT
>DASQLJ010000677.1:0-6038 GCA_035630095.1 Longimicrobium sp. | reverse complement strand
CTGCACGCGCCCACCAGCCGGAGCTGCACCACGCCGTCGTCGAAGCCCAGCAGCTCCACGTCGCCGCCGTCCTGGCGCAGCGCGGGACGGATCACGTCCAGCGTGTCTTCGATCCGGGCGACGATGCTCATGATGCGCGGTGCGGGTGGAAGCGTTTGTCCGAGCGGAATTTACCCGTACGCGCCGGTGGGGTCAAGCCGATCCGCCCCCGCCGCCGCCCGGGGAGCCGCCGGGCGCGCCGCGGATGACCTCCGTCGTGTGACGTGGCCGGGTGGCGGCGGAATGGCGCGCGGGGTAGTTTACGCGCCCTCAACCTGACCCATGGGAGACGGATGATGAATAGCATTCCGCAGGTGCCGCTGCCGCGCAACGAGCCGGTGCTGGGCTACGCGCCCGGCTCGCCCGAGCGCAAGGAGCTGAAGGCCGCCGTCAAGGTGATGGCCGGCGAGCAGATCGAGATCCCGCTGATCATCGGCGGGCGCGAGGTGCGCACGGGGAACACCGCCACGCAGGTGGTGCCGCACGACCACGGGCACGTGCTGGCCACCTACCACCTGGCCGGCGAGGCCGAGGTGCGCCAGGCCGTGAAGGCCGCCATGGAGGCGCAGCGCGAGTGGGCGCGGTGGCCGTGGGAGGACCGCCTGGCCGTCTTCCTCCGCGCCGCCGACCTGCTGGCCACCAACTGGCGGCCGGTGATGAACGCCGCGACCATGCTGGGCCAGAGCAAGACCGCGCACCAGGCCGAGATCGACGCCGCGTGCGAGATGATCGACTTCTTCCGCTTCAACGCGGCGTTCGCGCAGAAGATCTACACCGAGCAGCCCGAGAGCCTGCCGGGGATGTGGAATCGGCTCGACCACCGGCCGCTGGAGGGCTTCGTCTACGCCGTCACGCCCTTCAACTTCACCTCCATCGCCGGCAACCTGCCCACCGCGCCGGCGATGCTGGGGAACGTGGTGGTGTGGAAGCCCGCCGCCACCGCCATCTACAGCGGCTGGTACATCATGCGGCTGCTGATGGAGGCCGGGCTGCCGCCGGGGGTGATCAACTTCGTCCCCGGCAACCCCGTCGCCACCTCGGGGGTGGTGCTGAACGACCGCGACCTTGCCGGGATCCACTTCACCGGCAGCACCACGGTGTTCCAGTCGATCTGGAAGACGGTGGGCGAGAACATCGCCATGTACCGCGGCTACCCGCGGCTGGTGGGCGAGACGGGCGGCAAGGACTTCATCATGGCGCACGCCAGCGCAGACCCGGCCGCGCTCGCCACGGCCATCGTGCGCGGCGGCTTCGAGTACCAGGGGCAGAAGTGCAGCGCCGCCAGCCGCATCTACGTCCCCGAGTCGATCTGGCCGGGGGTGAAGGAGCTCACGCTGGGGATGATGGAGAAGCTGCGCGTGGGCGACCCCACCGACTTCCGCAACTTCATGGGCGCGGTGATCGACCGGAAGGCGTTCGACAAGATCAGCGGCTACATCAAGCACGCCCGGGAAGCCGACGGCGTGGAGATCCTTTCCGGCGGCACCTTCGACGACGGCAAGGGCTGGTTCATCGACCCCACGCTGGTGCAGGTGCACGACAGCGCCTACCGCCTGATGTGCGAGGAGGTGTTCGGCCCGGTCGTCTCGCTCCACGTCTATCCCGACAACCAGTGGGCCGAGACGCTGAAGATCATCGACCGCACCACGCCGTACGCGCTGACGGGTGCGGTGTTCGCCAACGACCGCGCCGCGCTGGTGGAGGCCGACCGGGCGCTGCGCTTCGCGGCGGGGAACTACTACATCAACGACAAGCCCACCGGCGCGGTGGTGGGCCAGCAGCCGTTCGGCGGCGCGCGGGCCAGCGGCACCAACGACAAGGCGGGGTCGATCCTGAACATGGCGCGCTGGATCAGCCCGCGCGCGATCAAGGAGACCTTCGCCCCGCCCCGCTCGTTCGAGTACCCGTTCATGAGCGAGGAGTAGCGGCGGCGCTGCGACGGGCGCCGCGGGGCCCTCTCCCTGGCGCCTGGCGGCGCCTGTCCCTCCCCCAAAACAACCTGGGGGAGGCACCGGGAGCGCTTCGCGCCGGCTCGTTCCGTGAGGCGGCGGGCGCGGAGGCGTCTCCGGCGGCGATGGGTTACCACGCATAGAGAGAAGAAGCGCCTCCGGTCTCGTTCCGGAGGCGCTTCGTTGCATTGGTCGATCTCGCATCCGCGGTGCGGCTACGGCTGGATGGTGATCGTTCGCGGCTCGGAGGCTAGCTTCGGCGCGGGGAACTCGGCGCGGACGCGGTAGGTGCCGGGCGGCACGGGGCGGCCGGCGTCGTCGCGCTGGTTCCAGTTGTGGCCGGAGCCACGCATCTCCTTCGGCCGCAGCGTGATGGGCGCGGCGGAGGCGGGCTGCGGCTCGTGGCGGCTGCGGCGCCAGACCTCCGTCCCGTCCTCGCGCGTCACCACCACGTCCGGCGCCGCGCCGCCCACCCGCGCATCCGCGCTCCCGCGGTTCACCAGCGTCACCGCGAGCGTGACCTCTTCCCCCGCCCTGACCGTCGCCGGCACGTCCAGCAGCAGCACCAGCGGCCCGGCCGCGGCGGCGCTGTCCCGCTCCGCCTCCGCCGTCGCCGCGCGCTCACGCCCGCACGCGGCGGACGACACCGCGAGCGCGATCGCCAGCAGGGCCGTCGTCGATCGTCGCAGCATCATACCGATGTCGATCAGGGACCGTCGGATTTCACACAGAGGCACGGAGACACGGAGCAACACCAGCAGTCCTCCGTGTCTCCGTGCCTCTGTGTGACCCTAAGTCGTTAGCAGGATGGGACGAACGTCAGGTCGTGGCGGCGGGGATCACCGGGTTGCGGTCGCGCTCTTCCAGGTCGCCCCAGTTGAGCTTGCGGCGCAGGGTGGAGAAGAAGGTCTGCCCCGCGAAGCGCACCAGCCGCACCGGGTCGGGCGCGCGGCTCACCACGATCCGCGCGCCGGGCGTCAGCCGCTCGTGCTCCTGGCCGTCGATGGTCAGGATCAGCTCCTCGGTGGGCGAGAGCACGTCCACCGTCACCGTCTCGTCGGCCGGGAGCACCAGCGGGCGCACGCCCAAAGTGTGCGGGCAGATCGGCGTCGCCACGATGCAGTGCACGCTGGGCGAGACGATCGGCCCGCCGGCGGAGAGCGAGTACGCCGTCGACCCGGTGGGCGTGGAGAGGATGATCCCGTCGGCGGAGTAGGTGCCCACCTCCTCGCCGCTGGCGCGCACCAGCAGGCGGATCACCCGCGCGGCGCCGCCCTTGTGCAGCACGGCGTCGTTCAGCGCCAGGTATCCCCCGCCCTCGGTCCCGTCGGGCTCGCTGAACGAGATCCACAGCGCCATCCGCTCGTCCAGCGTGTAGTCGCCGGCGAACCACATGGTCAGCGCGCGCTCCAGCTCGTCGGGCGCGGCGGAGGTGAGGAAGCCCAGGTGGCCCAGGTTGATCCCCAGCACCGGCACCGACGCCTGCGCCACCAGCCGCGCCCCGCGCAGCAGCGTGCCGTCGCCGCCCAGCGTGAGCATCAGGTCGAGCGAGGGGACGACGTCGGGCGTCAGGTCGGCGCCGCCGGCCTCGGCCTCCAGCAGCGAGTCCTCGAAATACAGGTCGGCCCCCTCCCGCCGGGCCAGGTGCACCAGGCGGGCGAGGGCCTCCGCGAAAACGGCGTAGCGGGGGTGCCCCACCACGCCGATGCGGCGCCGGGCCACGGCGCTCAGGCCGTCTCCTGCAGCGTGCGCAGCGGCCGCCCCAGCAGCGCGCGGGCGCGGGCGGCGATCCCCTCGGCCGTCAGCCCCAGCTCGCCCAGCAGCTCGGCGCGCTCGCCGTGCTCCACGAAGCCGTCGGGGAGGCCCATCGAGTCGCCGTGCACGCCGGGCCAGCGCCCGCTCACGTACGCGCGCACGAAGGTGCCGAAGCCGTTCACCACCGTCCCCTCCTCCACCGTCAGGAGGTGCGGGTGATGGGGGAAGAGGCGCTCCAGCGTGGCCTCGTCCAGCGGCTTGATGAAGCGGCAATCGACCACCGTCGCGCTCACCCCGTCGCGCTGCAGCAGCTCGGCGGCGGCCAGCGCGGGCGCCACCATCGTCCCCGTGGCCAGCAGCGCCAGCTCGCGCCCCTGCCGCAGCGTCTCCCAGGTGCCGTACGGCGTGGCGGGGATCTCGCGCGCCGGCTTCGGCAGCGCCGGCACCGCGTCGCGCGCGATGCGGATGCAGAACGGCCCGCGCCCGTCCTCCAGCGCCAGCCGCAGCAGCCCGATCAGCTCGTCGGCGTTCCTCGGCGCGGTGATGGTCATCCCCGGCACCGCCAGCATGTAGGCGATGTCGAGCCCGCCGTGGTGCGTCTGCCCGTCGTCGCCGGCGATGCCCGCGCGGTCCATCACGAAGGTCACCGGCAGCCCCTGCAGTGCCACGTCGTGCACGATCGAGTCGTACGCGCGCTGCAGGAAGGTGGAGTAGATCGCCACCACCGGCTTGATCCCCTGCGTGGCCAGCCCCGCCGCGAAGGTCACCGCGTGCGACTCGGCGATCCCCACGTCGAAGAAGCGCTTCGGATGCGCCTTCTCGAAGATGTCGGTGCTGGTCCCGGTCGCCATGGCGGCGGTGATGGCGACCACGGCTGGGTCGTCCATCGCCAGCTCGGTGAGCGCCTGGCCGAACACGTTCTGCCAGCGCGGGAGGCCGCCGGCGGCGCTGGGCTTCAGCGGCGCGCCGGTCTCCTTGTCGAAGAGCGAGGCGGCGTGCCACTTCACCTGGTCGGCCTCGGCGGGGGCGAAGCCCTTCCCCTTGGTGGTGAGCACGTGCACCAGGCGCGGGCCCTTCATCTTCTTCACCTGCTCGAAGGTCTCGGTCAGGCGCTTCACGTCGTGCCCGTCCACCGGGCCCACGTAGCGGAAGCCGAGCTCCTCGAAGAGCATCCCGGGGACGAACATCCCCTTCAGCGCGTCGTCCCAGCGCACGGCGAAGTGCTCCATCATCTCGCCGATGGTGCCCAGCTTGCCGGCGGCGTGGACCACGCGCTTCACCTCCTCGCGCACCCGGTTGTACAGCGGGTTGGTGCGCACGTCGGTGATGCGGTTGTGCACGCCCAGGTACTTGTGCAGCGCGCCCACGTTGGGCGAGATCGACATCCCGTTGTCGTTGAGGACGACGATCAGGTCGCGGTCGGTGTGGCCGGCGTTGTTGAGCGCCTCGTAGGCCAGCCCGCAGGTCATCGACCCGTCGCCGATCACCGCCACCACCTCGAAGTCCTCGCCCTTCAGGTCGCGCGCGGCGGCCATGCCGGTGGCGGCCGAGATGGAGGTGGCCGCGTGGCCGGCGCCGAAGGTGTCGTACTCGCTCTCGTCGCGGCGCAGGAAGCCGCTGAGCCCGTTGCGCTTGCGGATGCTGGGCATCCGCTCGTTGCGCCCGGTGAGGATCTTGTGCGGGTAGGCCTGGTGCCCCACGTCCCACACGAGTTGGTCGCGCGGCGTCTCGAAGACGCGGTGCAGCGCCACCGCCAGCTCCACCGTGCCCAGGTTGGAGCCGAAGTGCGCGCCCTTGTGGGCGGAGACCACGTCGATCACCCGCTGGCGCACCTCGGCGCACAACTGCGGCAGCTCGCCCTCGGGGAGCGCGCGGACGTCGGCGGGAGACTGGATCTTTTCGAGAAGCGGCACGGGCGGAGGCCCTTTTTTGCGGTCGGGGTCGCGTGCGGCGCCCGGAAACCGGCCGGGCGTCTGCCGCGTGAATTTACCGTGTGAGCCGGAATAGATCAAACCCGTTGTGTCGCACGGAAATGAGCCCGGTTCAACACGCTTGCCGCCAGCGTCCCCATGCAGGTGACCCTGGATGACGGCATACGCCGTGAAGTACTTTACGATACAAACCTGAATGACGCAAGTAAACCGTTCAAAAGGATTCGGGATCCTGCGTCCCACGGTGTTTGCTCCAGCCTGGCTCTGCGGCAGGGTGGTGCCCCTGGACGGTGCCGCTCGTCCGACGTCGGGTCGATGTCGGAGGAGCGATATCCGCGGGCCGCATCGATCGTTGCGCCTCGCC
>DASQLJ010000676.1:0-12087 GCA_035630095.1 Longimicrobium sp. | reverse complement strand
CTTCAAGAGCGAGGGCGCGGTCCAGCGCGACGAGTTCAAGGACCCCGACTCGCTGCAGATCGGCGACGAGGTTGAAGTCTTCCTCGAGAACCTCGAGGACGAGGACGGCGTGGTCGTCCTCAGCAAGAAGAAGGCGGACTTCCTGCGCGTTTGGGAGCGCATCAAGAACGCCTACGAGAACGACGAGAAGGTGCCGGGCGTTCTGACGCGGAAGATCAAGGGCGGCGTGACCGTGGACCTGATGGGCGTGGACGCCTTCCTCCCGGGCTCGCAGATCGCGCTTCGCCGCGTGCCGAACATCGAGGACCTGATCGGCGAGACGTACGAGTTCAAGATCATCAAGCTCAACAAGCGCCGCCGCAACATCGTGGTGAGCCGCCGCGTGCTCCTCGAGGCCGACCGCGAGATCAAGCGCGAGCGCCTCAAGAAGGAGCTCGAGGTCGGGCAGGTGCGCAAGGGCGTGGTCAAGAACATCACCGACTTCGGCGCGTTCATCGACCTGGGCGGCATGGACGGCCTGCTGCACATCACCGACATGAGCTGGGGCCGCGTGGGCCACCCCAGCGAGGTGGTGACGATCGGCGCCGAGCTCGAGGTGAAGGTGCTCGACATCGACTGGGAGCGCGAGCGCCTGTCGCTGGGGCTGAAGCAGCTCCAGGAGTACCCCTGGAAGGACGTGGAGAAGAAGTACCCCGTGGGCGCCCGCGTCCGCGGCAAGGTGGTCTCGATCACCAACTACGGCGCCTTCGTGGAGCTGGAGAAGGGCGTCGAGGGCCTGGTGCACATCAGCGAGATGAGCTGGACGCGCAACGTCCGGCATCCTTCGAAGATCGTGTCGCTGGGTGACGAGATCGAGGCCGTGATCCTGAAGGTGGATCCCGAGGGCGAGAAGATCTCCCTGGGGATGAAGCAGATCGAGGAAGACCCGTGGCACGCGCTCCCGGTGAAGTACCCGGTGGGCACCCGTCTCTCGGGCAAGGTGCGCAACCTGACCTCGTTCGGCGCCTTCGTGGAGATCGAGCCCGGCATCGACGGCCTGGTGCACATCTCCGACATGAGCTGGACCAAGCGGATCCAGCACCCGTCCGAGGTGGTCAAGAAGGGCGACGACGTGGACGTGGTGATCCTGGCGGTCGACGCCGAGAACAAGCGGATCTCGCTCGGCCTCAAGCAGACGCAGGACGACCCGTGGGAGCACCTGGCCACGCAGTTCCACGCCGGCCAGGAGATCAACGGCACCGTCAGCCGCCTGCAGGACAAGGGCGTGGCGGTGGACCTGGGCGACGACGTGGAGGGCTTCGTGCCCGTGTCGCAGCTGGGCGTCACCGGCCTGCAGAACCCCGCCGACGTGTTCGGCGAGGGCGACGAGCTGGAGATGCGGGTGACCGAGGTGGACGCCGGCAACCGCCGGATCGTGCTGGAAGTGACGCGCGTGCCCAAGTTCGAGGGCGGCGAGCCGATCTTCCGCACGCGGGAAGAGGCCGCGCCCGCGGGCGAGGCCGCCGAGGGTGAGGCCCCCGCGGCCGCTCCCGAGGCGCCCGCCGCCGAGGCTTCGGCCGAGGAGGCGCCCGCCGCCGCCGCCGAGGAAGCCCCGGCCGCCGAGGCTGCTCCGGAGGAGGCGCCCGTCGCCGCCGCCGAGGAGGCCCCGGCTGCCGAGGCTGCTCCGGATGAGGCGCCCGCCGCCGAGGCCGATCCGGAGGAGTAATCCACCGGCAGGTTTTTCCGGTCGGGCAGGATGAAGAAGGGGTGGAGAGCGCGATGCTCTCCACCCCTTTCCATCGCCGGTCTGCCGGGAGGCTGTCCGGCCCATCTGATGCCCGTGCCCCATCCGTCATCCTTGTCCCGCGTCGGCTGCACCGCCTGGTTCGGCAGCGCGTAACCGCGATGGATGGTCGCCCGCGCTACCCTGAGGCGCGTTCGGCGGCGATCACCTCGTCGATGCAGTCGCGGTGAGCGGCGCGGAACTGCGCGGGCGGTCAAGCTTGAACTCAAGCACGCCGACTTTCACCATCAGCGCCCATGGTTTGTGCTGCCATCCATAGGAAAAGCGCAGCGCAGACCGCGTAGGGAACTCTGCGCAGCCAGAAGTTGGTTACGATCAGGCGCTCGATAAGCTCGACCGACATGCCCTGCTGACTCAATTGGATCTGGATCGGAATCTGTGTCGAAACAGTGGATACCCAGACGACGGCTTGTACGGCAATCGCCGCCCACACGGCCCACCTCGGGATCTCCCCAGGCCTTTTCCACAACAGCAGGATTGTGAATACAGTGCCAAGAAGCGCCGGTGCGACCAGGAGCGCCAGCACTCGCGGCGAGATGAACTGATGATACACGATAAACTCATCCGTACCGATGAGTCGCCAACTCGGATAATTTACAAAACTCTCGATAAATGCTGCTCCGTTGCCGTAAAACACGAGGGCGAATGCAGCCAGGAAAATCCAACGAGGTCTCATTTCTTCTCCACTTGGTTGGCGCCTCTAAGTCACCTTGTTGCCTACGATACAAGGGTCAGGGGTGCGGGGCCGCGCGCAAGACTGTCTCCTGCGAAATCATGGACGGCCCCGCATCCGCTGCAGCCGATTGTAAGGCGGCGGCACAGCGACATCGGCTCAGCCGTTGTCAGGGTACGGTAGGCGAGCACTACATCCGGTGGTGCTTGGCTCAGCTTATATTATCCTACTTCGCTCAACGGGTGCCTGCGAGGAGAGCAGTCGCCGCTGTGTGCTTCACGGCACGTTCAAGAACTCTCCTGCCGCTGCCGGAGCAGATGTGTGGCGTACTCCGCACGTGAAGAGCCGTTGATCGGTATCCTCTTGCGTTTGCACCAGCTCACGAGCTCCTCCACATCGATATCAACCAACTGGTATGGAATGCCGGCCTCCCGGAGACTTCGGAGGCTGCGCTTCGCCATCGTCAGCCATTCCTCATGGGATTCTTCGAGCTCCCCATGATCAGCGGCAACCTCACGTAGCCGTGCCCATTGCTCGGCAGAGTACCAACAGATGCCGGTCACCAACTTGTCGCCTGGCTTGAGCAGGTCACGAAAATTCATCGCGTCATCCTCTCAGCTGTTGCACGCGGCCACAGCAGTGGTTCACGGGTCCGAGCCGCCTGCCGTTCGCGGAACTCAGCCCCAGCCGCCTAACGACACAAGGGTCAGGGGTGCGGGGCCGGCGCGCAAGCCTGTGTTCGCCGAAAACATGGCCGGTCCCATATCCGCTGCAGCCGATCGTTAGGACAAGGCGTGGTCACCGACACTGCGGCCGGTGGACCGTAACTGTTATTGAGATGCGAAAAGCTGCCACACCACTACCCCCGTAAGTAGTGCGTGGCTGACGAGAAAGTACCAAAGTAGAATCTCCGCTCCATATAGGCCTGAACTTGACTTGCTTGCACGAGATTCAGCGATGGTAAGCGCAGCGCCAGGCGACCAACTTCCCGTTACCGTGAACTGTCCGGGCGCGCTTCGGGCGAAGAATTGCTGAAGTAGTCGCCGCATTTGCGAGCATGCGAGATCTAAGCTCTCGATGAAGTTCTTGTATCGTGATATGACGTAGTACGTTGCGCCAACGGCGGCAAAGATTTCGATACTTCCCCTGCGGAATGAAAGCGATGTGATCTCGAACTCAGGACCAAGGACCCGCTGGGTCAGCTTGCGAAGCTCGAACGAAAGCTCCTGATCTTCGCGTGATATCAGGCGATGGAGAAGCATTTGCTCCTCCTCGATCTCCAGCCCGGTCACAACGAAGCGGCAGACCATCACATCGCCGGAGAGCACAACGCTGTCTTGCCACGGGAGCCATTGTTTGACCATGCCGATTTCCCTGTGTAAGTCGCCCGAAGCATGCGGCGGTGCAATGATCAAGGCTACAGTGCGCCTAACGACACAAGGTAGGGGTGTGGGACGGGCACGCAAACCCTGGCGTCGACAGAAAACCAGAACGGCTCCGCATCCATTCGGC
Source organism: Longimicrobium sp. (assembly GCA_035630095.1). GTDB lineage: Bacteria > Gemmatimonadota > Gemmatimonadetes > Longimicrobiales > Longimicrobiaceae > Longimicrobium. The sequence continues at coordinate 8,119 of DASQLJ010000676.1, read as the reverse complement.
TTGACAAGCGGAGCCACCGTTCAAAATCCTCGCCGCTGGAGGCGCCGCGAGCACCCGGCGTGCGGGGTTCGCGCCGGCGTACTTTCGTCCGTACGCGGCGCGGTTAGATTCCCGCGCTTGCGCAACGACGGCCTGAGTGGGATCGATTCGACGGAACGCCGAACGGGGAAGACGCCCGATGCCGATGCGGGACAAGCTGGAGCACCTGGAGGAGCTGCGCCGACAGGCCGAGACCGGCGGCGGCGAGAAGCGCATCAAGCAGCAGCACGAGCGCGGCAAGCTGACCGCCCGCGAGCGGCTGGACGTGCTGCTGGACGAGGGGAGCTTCGTGGAGCTCGACCGCTTCGTGGTGCACCGCGCGGTCGGGTTCGGGCTGGAGAAGGAGAAGTACCTGGGCGACGGCGTGGTGACCGGCTACGGCGCCATCAACGGCCGCCTGGTGTACGTGTTCAGCCAGGACTTCACCGTCTTCGGCGGCTCGCTGAGCGAGACGCACGCCGAGAAGATCGTGAAGATCATGGACCTGGCGCTGCGCAACGGCGCGCCGGTGATCGGGCTGAACGACTCGGGGGGCGCGCGGATCCAGGAGGGGGTGGCGTCGCTGGGCGGCTACGCCGACATCTTCCTGCGCAACACGCTGGCGAGCGGGGTGGTGCCGCAGGTGAGCGCCATCCTGGGCCCCTGCGCGGGCGGCGCCGTCTACTCGCCCGCCATCACCGACTTCATCTACATGGTGCAGGGCACGAGCTACATGTTCGTGACCGGCCCCAACGTGGTGAAGACGGTGACGCACGAGGACGTGACGATGGAGGACCTGGGCGGCGCGGCGGCCCACGCGGCCAGGAGCGGCGTGGCGCACTTCGCGGTGAAGAGCGAGGTGGAGTGCCTGCACCGCATCCGCCATCTCTTCGAGTTCATCCCGCAGAACAACGCCGAGGACCCGCCCTTCAAGCCCACCGACGACCCCGCCGACCGCGCGGACGAGTCGCTGCTGGACGTGGTGCCCGACAACCCCAACAAGCCGTACGACATGCACGACGTCATCCGCGCGGTGGTGGACGACGGCGAGTTCTACGAGGTGCACGCCGACTACGCGGGGAACATCCTCTGCGGCTTCGCGCACGTGGGCGGGCGCTCGATCGGGATCGTGGCGAACCAGCCGGCGGTGCTGGCGGGGGTGCTCGACATCGACGCGAGCGTGAAGGCGGCGCGCTTCGTCCGCTTCTGCGACTGCTTCAACGTGCCGCTGCTCACCTTCGAGGACGTCCCCGGCTTCCTTCCCGGCGTGGCGCAGGAGCACGGCGGGATCATCCGGCACGGGGCCAAGCTGCTGTACGCCTTCTGCGAGGCCACGGTGCCCAAGGTCACCATCATCACCCGCAAGGCGTACGGGGGCGCGTACGACGTGATGAGCTCCAAGCACATCCGCGGCGACATCAACTACGCCTGGCCCACGGCGGAGATCGCGGTGATGGGGGCCAAGGGCGCGGTGGAGATCCTCTACCGCCGCGAGATCGGCGGCGCCGAGGACCCGGCCGCCGAGGCCGCCGCGCGGCAGAAGGACTACGAGGACCGCTTCGCCAACCCGTTCGCCGCCGCCGCCCGCGGCTACGTGGACGACGTGATCGACCCGCGCGAGACGCGGGCGCGGGTGATCAGCGCCTTCGACATGCTGCGCAGCAAGCGCGACAACAACCCGCCGCGGAAGCACGGCAACATCCCGCTCTGATCCTCGCTCCAGCACCGGGAGCGCTGGTCCACCAGACGCGCGGAAGAGCCGAGAACCCCTCCGGACCTCGGCTCTTCTCGCGTCCGGCGTCCGTTTCTGCTCGTTCAGGAACAGCGGGGGTTCACGCAGAGTCAGCAGAGTTAGCAGAAGTGGCAGAGGGCGTCCGCGGTGTTTTCTGCTGACTCTGCTGACTCTGCTGACTCTGCTGACTCTGCGTGAGATTTCTTCAATTGGGGAACGAAGAACCATGCGGGGCGAGCCGGTATCATCCCACCCACGATTCTGAAACCAATCGCCCTCCGCTGGCGTCAGATGCACGGGGAGATGTACGTTCCCATGGCGGAGGCGGAGCGGGACCCATCGGGCGCGCCGGGGGGTATGCCCGCGGACCCGGAACTGCGGGCACGGACCGGTATGGAGGGGCGATTCCACGCCCGCTCCCGCGGGACGAGATCGCGCCCTTTCAGCGGCGTACAGGACACACTGATGCGTGAACGAAAGACGGCCGGCGGCACCCGCCCCACCCGCGCCCGCAAGGTGAAGCGCGCCGCCCTGGCGGCGCTGGTGCTGCCGGCGGTGGTGGGCGGCTTCATGCTGCAGAGCGCGATCTCGGAGAACGGGCGCCTGTTCGAGGAGGTGCTCACCCGCGTCGCGTCGCACGGCGTGGACGGCGTGAGCCAGGACAGCCTGTACGCGCTGGCCGCCCGCGGGCTGCTGCGCCGCATCGGCGACCCGTACGCCGACCTGTACTCGCCGGGCGAGCTGGCGCAGTTCCAGCGCGAGAACCTGCGCAACGGCTACGGCGGGATGGGGATGCTGGTGGAGAGCGTGCGCGACACCGCCACGGTGATGCGCGTGTACCCCAACACCCCCGCGGCCGGCGCCGGCGTGCGCATCGGCGACCGCATCGTGGAGGTGGACGGGCAGAAGGTCACCGGCCTCCCGCTGGACCGCGTCACCGCGAAGCTCCTGGGCCCGCAGGGGACCACGGTGCGCGCCACCCTGGTTCGCCGCGGCCAGGCCGAGCCGCTGCGCATCGAGGCGCGGCGGGCGCTGGTGCACGTGCCGGTGGTGCCGTACGCGCTGATGCTGGAGGACGGCATCGGCTACGTGCCGCTCGACCGCTTCAGCGAGAGCTCGGCGCAGGAGCTGGCCGAGGCGATGACCGACCTGCGCGACCGCGGCGCGCGCAGCTTCGTGCTGGACCTGCGCGGCAACGGCGGCGGCAGCCTCGACCAGTCGATCCGCATCTCCAACCTCTTCCTGAAGAAGGGCGAGGAGGTGCTGCGCGTGGTGTACCGCAACGCGCCGCAGGAGGTCTACCGCGCGCAGGCCGCGCCGCTGCTGGACGGCGAGCCGGTGGTGGTGCTCACCGACGAGGGCACCGCGTCGGCGTCGGAGATCGTGGCGGGCGCGCTGCAGGACCACGACCGCGGCGTGGTGGTGGGGACCACCTCGTTCGGCAAGGGGCTGGTGCAGGACCTGTTTCCGCTGGAGGGCGGCTGGGCGATGAAGCTCACCACCGGCAAGTGGTTCACCCCCAGCGGCCGCTCGATCCAGCGCCCGCGCCGCGTGACCGCCGACGGCAGCTTCGTGGAGGACACGATGCCGCCCAGCGACAGCGCCCTGGCCGCGCGCCCGGTCTTCCGCTCGGACGCGGGGCGGCCGGTGTACGGCGGCGGCGGCATCACCCCCGACGTGGTGGTGCGCGAGGACTCGCTCACCGCCACCGAGCGCGCGCTGCTGCGGGCGCTGAGCGCGCGCGCCACCGCCAGCAACCAGGTGCTCAGCGAGTACTCGCTGGAGCTGAGCCGCCAGGTGCGCCCCGGCTTCGCCGCCGACCCGGCGTGGCGCGAGGAGCTGTACCGCCGGCTGCAGCACGACGGCGTGCCGGTGGAGCGCGCGCAGTACCAGGCCGGCGCGGGGCTGATCGACCGGATGCTGCAGGGGCGCGTGGCGTCGCTGGCCTTCGGCGACTCGGCGTCGTTCAAGCTGGGGATCCCGCGCGACACGCAGCTGCAGAGCGCGCTGGGGATCGTGCGCGGCGCGCGCACGCAGGCCGAGGCGCTGGCCCGCGCCGGCGCCGCCGCGCGCGCGCAGCCGGCCCGCACCGCCGCCGTGCCGGCCCCGGCGCGCGGGTGAGCCCGCGGTCCGCTTCCCGATCGGCATAGCCACGGCGCGCCGCCCGTTCGGGGCGGCGCGCCCGCGGTCGTTCCACCTCTCCCCCCGCGGGCGCGGCCTTCCGCCGTTTCCCCGATCCACTCCACCACACCGGGTCCAAGACCGATCGTGAACATCCATCTACGCACCGGGGCGGCCGTGGCCGCGCTGGCCCTGGCGGCCGTGCCCGCGGCGGCGCAGCGCGCCGAGCTGCCGCGGACGCACGCCCCGCGGCCCACCAGCGCCGCGATCAGCACCGCCGACGCGATGACGCGCCTGTACGTCCTGGCCGACGACTCGATGATGGGGCGCGAGGCGGGGCGCGCGGGGAACGTGAAGGGCACCGACTACATCGCCCGCGAGGCGCGCCGCATCGGGCTGGAGCCCGCCGGCGAGAACGGCACCTACTTCCAGACCATCCCGCTGCGCCGCAAGGGCGCCGACCCGGCGTCGTCGCTGTCGGCGGGCGGCACCGCGCTGGTGATGGGGCAGGATTACGCGCTGCTCCCCACCGTTCCCGGGGCGTTCACCTTCGGCGAGCGGCTGCAGGCGAGCGGCGCGCAGGTGGTGTACGGCGGGCAGCTCGGCATGCCGGGAGTGATCGACCCCGCGCAGACGGCGGGGAAGCTGGTGGTGTTCGACGCGCCCGCGGGGCCCGGCAACACCCGCAGCTGGCGCTTCTGGACGGCCGGCCCGGCGCTGGACCGCTACGCGCAGGCCGCGGGCGTGGCGATCGTGGCGCTCGACCTGCTCCCCGCGGGGATCCGCGGCTTCCTGACGGAGCCGCAGGAAGCGCTGCGCGACCCGGCCGAGCCGCCGGCCGTTTCGGCCGGGCCGGCGGGGCTGCTGGTGAGCAACGCGGCCGCCGAGCGGCTGCTGGGCCGCCCGATGGCGGGGATGGTGGTGGGCGCCACCGGCGCCACGGTCACCGGCACGGTGTCGTTCAGGGACGAGCCGTCGGCGTTCCCGGCGCGCAACGTGGTGGCGATCCTGCGCGGCACCGACCCGGCGCTGCGCGCCGAGTTCGTGGCGATTGGCGCGCACAACGACCACGTGGGCACCTCGCCGCGGCCGCTGGACCACGACTCGGTGCGCGCCTTCAACGCGGTGCTGCGCCGCGGCGGCCAGGAGGACGAGCCCGAGACCGCCACCGCGGCGCAGGCCGAGCAGGTGCGCGCCGCCGCGGCCGCGCTGCGCGCCGCGCACGGCGGCGCCCGCCGCGACAGCGTGTTCAACGGCGCCGACGACGACGCCAGCGGCACCACCGGCGTGCTGGAGATCGCCGAGTACCTGGCGGCGAACCGCCCGAAGCGCTCGATCCTCTTCGTCTGGCACACCGCCGAGGAGAAGGGGCTGCTGGGGTCGAACTGGTTCACCGAGCACCTCACGCCGGGGATCAGCCGCGACGCGATCGTGGCGCAGCTCAACATGGACATGATCGGGCGCGGCGCGGCGAGCGACGAGACCGGGAAGGACGCCTCGGGCGCGGCGCTGCGCGGCGGGCCGACGTACGTCCAGCTCGTGGGCTCGCGCCGGCTCTCCACGCAGCTCGGCGACCTGATCGAGGAGGTGAACCGCACCGGCCGCCACGGCTTCACCTTCGACTACGCGCTGGACGCGAACGGGCACCCGGCCAACATCTACTGCCGCAGCGACCACTACAGCTACGCGCGGTGGGGGATCCCCATCACCTTCTTCACCACGGGCGGCCACGCCGACTACCACCAGGTGACCGACGAGGCGCAGTACATCGACTTCACCAAGCTGGTGAACGTCTCGCGGCTGGTGGCCGACATCGCCGCGAACGTGGCGAACCGGCCCGCGCGGATGGTGGTGGACAAGCCGAAGCCGGACCCGCACGGGCAGTGCAGGCAGTAGGACGGGCAGGGAACAGGGGATAGGGGACAGGGGACAGCCTGCACCTTCTCCTCCTGTCGGACGATTTAGCCCCGGCCGCCGGTGTTTCCGGCGGCCGGGGCTTTTCGTATGATGGGCACCCTGGAGGGGCCGAGGGCTTCATCTCATCGATCAGAGCTCGGTGCGGGACGGAAGCCTGGGGTCTCACGCAGAGTCAGCAGAGTGAGCAGAACTGCAGCTGTTTTCTGCTGACTCTGCTGACTCTGCGTGAACCTGCTTTTGCCGAATGAGGCTCTGCGGATGGGGATCGGTCGACAGCGACGACTTCGAGCGAGGAAAACACGTGGGCGAAGAGCGCGAGTACCTGCTGGGGACCGACGACGACGAGCTGGCGCGGCTCGGCTTCCAGCACCAGGTGTGGACGGCGGACGCGGTGCGCGCGTGGGACCGCGCCGGCTTCGCGCCCGGGCAGGCGCTGCTGGACGTGGGGTGCGGCCCGGGCTACGCCACGCTCGACTTGGCGCGCCTGGTGGGGCCGCGGGGGCGCGTGCACGGCGTGGACGTGTCCGCCCGCTTCGTCGCGCACCTGCGCGCGCGGGCGGAGGCCATGGGCGCCCGCAACGTGACCGCCGAGGTGCTGGACCTGACGGCCGCCGACCTCCCCGCGGAGGAGTTCGACGGAGCGTATGCGCGGTGGGTGCTCTGCTTCGTGAGCGATCCGGCGGCCGTGGTGCGGCGCGTGGCCGCGGCGCTGAAGCCCGGCGCGCCCTTCGTGGTGTGGGACTACCTGCGCTACGACGGGGTGGTGATGGCGCCCGGCGACCCCGCGTTCGACCGCGTCTTCGGGGCGATGGTGGAATCGTGGCGCGCCACCGGCGGCGACGGCTCGATCGGCCAGCGGGTGCCGGGGATGATGGTGGACGCGGGGCTCGAGATCATCCACGTGGAGCCGGTGATCCGCGGGGCGCTGCCCCGGTCGGCGCTGTGGCAGTGGCCGCGGACCTTCTTCACCAACTTCCTCCCCTCGCTGGTGGAGCGCGGCTTCATCACCCGGGCCGACGCCGACGCGTTCGACGCGCGCTGGGCCGAGCGCGAGCAGGACCCCGGCGCCTTCTTCAGCACCCCGCCGCAGGTGGCGGTGATCGGGGTGAAGCTGTAGGTGCGCTGCGGCGGCTCGGTCTCGGGACGGGTCGAGGCATCGACGGCGCCGGGGCGGCGGGCAAATTACGCGCGGGGAAGGCGGCTGAAGCCGCGGCTGGAACAATGGGAAGCCTCGCAAACTGCGCGAGGCCGTGGGCGCGGCATCCGCGTGGTATTCAACCAGTTGCGTGCGCCGATTCCCGCGAGGAGTCGGTTTTCGTGTCGTTGTTCGGCGACATCATCGGGTCTGATCTCCCACTCCTTCCATCCATCACGGCCGATGAAGCTTCACATCGTCAGCGACCTGCACGGGGGGTTCGGGGCGTTCGAGCTCCCGGACACCGGCGCCGACGTGCTCGTGCTCGCGGGCGATGTCGACACGGGCGTGCGCGGGGTCGCGAGGGCGGCGGAGTGGGCGCGGGTGCGTCCCGTCGTCTACGTCGCGGGGAACCACGAGTTCTACGGCGAGAGCATCCCCAAGCACCTGAGGAAGCTGGAGGACGCGGCGGCGGGGACGGGGGTGCGCTTCCTGGAGAACGAGACGGCGGTGATCGCGGGTGTACGCTTCCTGGGCTGCACGCTGTGGACCGACTTCGACCTCTTCGGCCGGCGGGTGCTGGATGCCGCCGCGGCCCAGGCTGCGATGAACGACTTCCGCTCGATCCGCGTGGACCCGCAGTACCGCCGTTTTCGTCCCACCGACGCGATGGCGATGCACGCCGCCAGCGTGTACTGGCTGCTGGCGAGGCTCGATGAGCCGTTCGACGGGCCCACGGTGGTGGTCACGCACGCCGCGCCCAGCCTGCGCTCCGTGAAGCCCGTGCACCGCGCCGATCCGGTAACCGCCGCGTACGCCAGCAACCTGGACGCGCTCCTCGACGGCCGCGCGGCCCTCTGGATCCACGGCCACACGCACTTCTGCTGCGACTACACGGTGGGCGGCACGCGCGTGCTGGCCAACCAGCGCGGCTACCCGAACGAGGACACCGGCGCCTTCGATCCGGCGTTTACCGTGGACGTGCCGGGTAGCTGACGCCGTGGGCCGAGCGTCCGCCCGCGTGATGCGCGTCTATATGGAGTTCGGACGTCTCGCACGAGGAAGGCGGCTGAAGCCGCGGCTGGAACAATGGGTAGTGACCCTCTTGAGCAGTTTGATTCTAAACGCTATACTCCGTGCGGGTCTTCGATCTTCCTGAGCCGCGCGGGAGGTATTGTGGGTCGAAAGCGGACGGA
>DASQLJ010000675.1:0-5509 GCA_035630095.1 Longimicrobium sp. | reverse complement strand
AGCGGGGTGGAGGCCTGAACCGCCTTGGCCAGCAGGATCCCCACGCCGATCCCCAGCAGCGCGCCCATCCCCGACAGGGTGGACGACTCGAAGAGGAACTGCAGGAGGATGTCGCCGCGGCGCGCGCCCATCGACTTGCGGATCCCGATCTCGCGGGTGCGCTCGCTCACCGACACCAGCATGATGTTCATGATCACCACCGCGCCCACCACCAGCGAGATCCCCACCAGCCCGGGGAGCGCCAGGAGGAGGATGGTGCGGATCTTGTCCCAGAAGCCCAGGCTCTCCTCGGCGGTCTCCAGCTCGAAGTCGTTCGCCGCGCCCGGCTTCAGGCGGTGGCGGATGCGCATCCAGCTCTCCAGCTCGGCCTGGGCCAACGGAACCTGGGTGTCGGCGCTCACCTTGAAGGTGATCTCGTCCACCGTGTTCTTGCGCCCGTTGTTGACGAAGCCGTTCAGGTCGGAGCGGATCGGGGCGATCGCCACGTTGTCGAGCGACATCCCGAACAGCTTCCCCTGCTTCTCGATCACCCCGATCACGCGGTAGGGGAAGTTGCGCAGCCGGATCTCCTGCCCGATCGGGTTGCGCCCCTCGAAGAGCACGTCGGCCACGTCCTGCCCGATCACCACCACGGGAAGGCCGCGGTCGGCCTCGTTGCGCGAGAAGGGGCGGCCCTGGTCGAGCGCCATCTCGCGCACCTGGAAGTAGCTGGCGGTGGCGCCGGTGATCCACACGTTCTCGACCTCGCGGCCGCGCGGGCCCAGCGCCTTCCCCGTGTTCATCGCCGAGAGCGCCAGCACCCCCGGCGTCTCCATGCGCTGCTCCAGCCACTCCGCGTCCTCGAAGGAGAGGCGGGGGCGGCGGCGCCACTCGCGCCACTGGGCCTCGTCGCCGTCGGTGACGATCGAGGGGCGGCGGCGCAGGGTCACCGTGTTCACGCCGTAGATGGCGCCCTTGAACTCCTTCTCGACGTACTGGTTCATCCCCTCGATGAGGGTGATCACCGCGATCAGGAAGGTGACCCCGAACACGGTGCCCAGCACGGTGAAGAAGCCGCGGAGCTTGTGCGCGCGGATGGCCTCCAGCGCCATGCGCATCGCCTCGAGCATGCGCATGGGGCTACACCGTGGTGAGCTCGGGCGCGGCCGCCTCGCCGCGCGCCGGCGTGCCGACGCGCACCTCGTCGCTGCTGATCACGCCGTCGCGCAGCGTGACCACGCGGTGGGCGTGGGCGGCGATGTCGGGCTCGTGCGTCACCATGATCACCGTCTGCCCCTCGGCGTGCAGCCGCTCGAAGAGGGTCATGATCTCCTCGGAGGTGCGCGAGTCGAGGTTGCCGGTGGGCTCGTCGGCCAGGATGATGCTGGGGCGCGTGACCAGCGCGCGGGCGATGGCCACGCGCTGGCGCTGCCCGCCCGAGAGCTCGTTGGGGCGGTGGTCGAGCCGGTCGCCCAGCTCCACCGACTTGAGCGCCGCCACCGCGCGCTCCTTGCGCTCCTTGGACCCGAAGCCGCCGTAGACCAGCGGCAGCTCCACGTTCTCCAGCGCGGTGGAGCGCGGGAGGAGGTTGAAGGTCTGGAAGACGAAGCCGATCTCGCGGTTGCGCACGCGGGCCAGCTCGTCGTCGTCCATCCCGGCCACGTGGTTGCCGTTCAGGATGTACTCGCCCGCGGTGGGCGTGTCCAGGCAGCCGATCAGGTTCATCAGCGTCGACTTCCCCGACCCCGACGGGCCCATGATCGCCACGTACTCGTTGGGGAAGATGCGCAGGTCCACGCCGCGCAGGGCGCGCACCGTCTCGGCGCCCATCGGGTAGTGCTTCTCGAGCCCGCGGGTGTCGATCAGCGGCGTGGGGGCGCTCATCGCTTGCCGCCCTTCGCGCGGGCGGCGGCGGGCGCCGGCGCCGGCGTGCGCACCGCGTCGCCGTCCTCCAGCTCGCGCACCGCCTGGAACGAGCCGGCCACGATCGTTTCGCCGCCGCGCAGGCCGCGGGTGACCTCGAAGTACTCGCCCCCCGTGATCCCCACGTTCACCGGCGTCCACTCGGCCTTGCCGTCGCGGATCACGAACACGCCCTGCACCTCGGCGCTGGCGTTGCGCTTCGCCTCGGGCTGCGGCGCGGCGGCGTCGGGCTGGCCGTCGCCGGAGGCCTTGAACTTCTTCCCCGCGCTGTCGCGCACGGTGAGCGCGATGATGGGGACCGCGAGCGTGGACTTGCGGGTGTCGGTGACGATCTCGGCGGTGGTGGAGAGGTCGGGGCGCAGCTCGGCGGGGGGGTGGTCGAGGGTGATCACCACCTCGTAGTCCACCGACTGCTGGTCGCCCGTGGCCGACTGCTGCCCCGCGGCCTGCACCGCGCTGTTGCCGATCCGCGTGACGCGGCCGGTGAAGACGCGCTCGGGGAAGGCGTCGATGCGCAGCGCCGCGCTGTCGCCCACGGTGATCCCGGGGACGTCGGTCTCGTCCACCTTGACCTTGGCCTCCATCGCCGACGGGTCGGCCACGGTGAGCAGGAGCGAGCCGGGGTTGTTCATCGTGCCGATGATCGCCGTCTCCCCCTCCTGGATGTTGAGGCGGGTGACGCGGCCGCTCATCGGGGCCACGATGGTGGTCTTGCGCAGGTTGTCGCGCGCCTGCGAGAGGGTGGCCTGCGCCTGCTGCACCGCGTACTGCGCGGCCTGCACGGTGGCCGCGGCCACCTGCGCCTGGGTGCGGGCGTTGTCCACCTCCTGGGCCGACACCAGGTCGCGCCCCTGGGCGAGCTGCTCGGCGCGGCGCTGGTCGGCCTGCGCCTTGAGCTGCTGGGCGCGCGCCTCGGCGTGGCGCGCGCGGTTCTGCGCCACGCCGGCCTCGGCCTGCTGCACGGCGGAGACGAACTGGCTGGGGTCGATGCGCAGGAGCAGGTCGCCGCGGTTGACCCACTGCCCCTCTTCCACCGCGAGCTGGATCACCCGCCCCGAGATGTCGGCCGAGATGTCGACCTTGCGCTTGGGCTGGATCTTCCCGCTGGCGGTGACGGTGCTCACCAGGTCGCGCCGCGCGACCGCCTCGGCGCGCACCTCGCGGCCGGCGCTCCCGCCCTTTTTGGCCATGGCCAGCGCGCCCAGCCCGCCCACCGCGACGATCACCCCGAGGGCGATCAGGAGCTTCTTCATCTTGCTCACCGGTCAGTAGTCCGTGGTCTCGCCTCAGCGCAGCGGCCGGCCCACCAGGGCCTCGAGCGCGGCGAGCGACTTGTGGTAGTTGTAGATGGCGTCGATGCGGGCCTGCTCGGCCAGCGCCAGCGAGGTCTGCGCGTCGGTGACTTCCACCGAGCTGGCCACGCCGAAGCGGAAGCGCTCCTGCGCCAGGCGCAGCTCCTCGGTGGCCTTGGCCACCACCTGCTCCTGCAGCTGCGCGGTGCCGTAGGCGGTCTGCAGGTTCAGCAGGGCGCCGCCCAGGTCGGCGCGCAGCTTCAGCTCCTGCGAGCGCACCTGCAGCTCGGCGTCCTGCGCCTGCACGCGGGCCTCCTCGATCTGCCGCTCGCGGGCGTAGCCGTTGAACAGCGGGAGCGAGAGCGAGAGCCGCGCGCCCATCGGGTCGCTGGTGAAGCCGAAGGGGAACGACGGGTTGCCGGATCGCACCGCCGAGCGGAGCTGCTGCACCACCGCCGGGTTCCCCACGTCGAACCTGGCACAGTCCGCCGGCGTGGCGCCGATCAGCGCGCCGACCTGGTTGTTGTACTGGCAGCTCTGGAAGCTCTGGGCGGCGTTGGCGAGCGCCCCCTCGTACAGCGGGTTCAGGTCGCCGGCCGAGTACACCGACCCGCCGAAGCCCACCGACATCTGCAGCGAGGGGAGGTACTGGCTGCGCGCGGCGCGCACGCCGGTGCGGGCCGCCTGCGCGCTGGCGCGCGCCGAGAGGAGGTTGGGGTTCCCCGCCAGCGCCAGCGCCTCGAGCCCGTCCACCGTCCAGGTGGGGGCGAAGAGCACGAAGCTGCTGGAGAGGCGGGTGTCGGCGGGGATCTCGCGGCCCATCACCAGCCCCAGGCGAAGCAGCTCGGTCTGGTAGGCGTTGCGGCGCTGGAGGACGTTGACCTCGGCCTGGCCGCGGTCGACCTCGGCGCGGCGCAGGTCGAGCGGGGTGCCGGCGCCCACCTCCAGGCGGGCGCGCGCCAGCCGCTCGTGCTCCTGCGTGCGCAGCAGCTCGCGCTGCGACTGCCCGCTCTGCTCCCACGCCTGCAGCGCCGCCAGGTACTGCTGCTGCACCTGCGACACCAGGTTGGCCTCGTAGCCGATCACGCGCTGCTCGGTGGCGCGCTCCTGCGCCCGGGCCACGCGCGGCTGCATCAGCTTGGCGCCGCTCAGCGTGTAGCCGAAGTCGAGCGAGTACCCCGACGAGTAGATGGAGGGCTGGCTCGCCAGCGACACCGAGCCGGAGCGGCGCTCGCCGGGGGCGGTGTAGCCCAGGGCGCCGCCCACGCTGGCCGAGGGGAGGAAGTCGAGCCGCGCGTGGCGCACCGCCGCGCGCGCCGCGCGCCGGTCGTTCTGCTGCATGAGCAGGTCGGGGTTGCCCTCGCGGGCGGCGGCGACGGCCTGCTCCATGGTGAGCGGCGGGCCCTGCGGCTGCGGCTGCGCGGCGGGGGCGGCGGGCGGCGCCGGCGGCGCGGCCCGGGGCGTCTGCTGCGCCGCGGCGGGGGCCGCGGCAAGGGCGAGCGCGAGGGCGGCGTACGCGCCCGTCGAAAGCGTGCGTGTCATGGTGTTGGTTGAACCAGTTGTGCTTGCGCGAGGGGGCGGATCGTGTCGACTCGTCCGGACGGAGAGTACGGGGCCACCCCGGAAAGGTTTCACCCGCCCGACGCCTTCGCGGCGATCAGCTCGCCTGCCAGGCCCATCGCCACCATCAGCGCGAGCTGCAGGGCGAAGAGGATCGCGGCCGCGCCCAGCCAGCCGCGGCGGCGGTTCACCGCCGCGCCGCCCAGCGCCATCAGCGCGATCACCCACAGGCCGAAGGGGCTCAGCGCGCGGCCCACCGCGGTGAGCACCGCCCCCGGCTCCTCCCCCATCAGCAGCGTGGCGTCGAGCACCACGTCGAGGCGGCCGGTGGCGTACTGCAGCGCGGTGACCACCACGTAGCCCAGCGCGCTCACCAGGAAGGCGTGGCTGGCGACCGCCGCGTAGGGGCGAAGCTGCGTGCGGCCGCCCATCAGCAGCCCGAAGACCGCGGCCAGCACGGCGCCCATCACGAACACGCGCAGGAAGAGCCAGACGGCGGCGAAGGCGGTGCCCACCACCGTCTGCAGCATCATCCCCTTCGCCATCTCCTCGGCCGGGGGGAGCTCCTGCGCCCCCATCTCGCCCATCTTCTGCAGCGCGAACTCGGCGAGCTCGAGGTCGGTGATGAACAGCGGCCGCAGCGCGGTGAGGGCCACCAGCACGGCCACGTTCACCAGCACCGGCCCCAGCCAGGGCGCCGGGCCCTCGCGGAAGGTGTCGAACACCTTGGTGGGCGAGAAGAAGGTGTCCACGAT
>DASQLJ010000674.1:0-7245 GCA_035630095.1 Longimicrobium sp. | reverse complement strand
CTCGGCCCTGCGGGCGCGAATCCCTCACGCAAACCGCACCGTCGCGCGAATCGGAGTTCGCGGGGGCGTTCCGCTCCGTCCCAGCCCATCAACCACCGTCGCGACCCGCCGTTCGCGCAGTCGGCGGATCAGAAGCCCAGGCGGAAGCCGAGGGTGGCGTTCAGGTTGAAGGCGTCGTCGCCGCCGTGGCGGTTCAGCTCCCAGTCGCCGCGCAGCCCCAGCGACAGGTCGGCCAGGCCGCGGAAGAGCACCGCCTGCCCGCCCAGCGAGCTCACCACGTCCACCCCCGTGATCCGGGTGGAATCGACCGAGGCCCGCAGCGTCCGCACGCGGGTGCGCGACCACTCCACCGTCCAGCGCCCGCGTGGCGTGTATCCATCCACCGCCACCACGGCCCCCGCCCCGCCGTACGCCGCGGGCGAGCCCAGGATCTGCCCGCGCTGGGTGTGCCCCTGGCGCTCGCGCGTGTGCCGGTAGAACGGCGCGCCGCCGCGCACCTGCTGCACGTTGCCGGGCTGCGCGTCGAGCAGCTCGGCGCGGGCGCTGTACATCCGCGCGCCGCGCGTCCACACCTTGCGCGCGCCCAGCGTGTAGCCCGAGTTGTGGTCGGGCTGCAGGAAGGCGTCCTGGAGGTCCCAGTTGTGGTCCTCGCGCGCGAACTCGGCCCACGCCTCGAAGCCCGCGCGCGGCAGCACCCAGCGCGCGAACACCGCCGCGAGCTGGTTGTCGTTGCTGGTGCGGCTGTCGGGGCCCTCGCCGGTCTCGCTCAGCCCGCCCTTGAAGAGCCCCTGGAACGGCTCCCACAGCACCGAGCCGGTCACCCCGCCCTCGGGCCAGGCGGTGTGGAAGAAGCGCGCGCCGCCGAGCTCCAGCCCGTCCAACCCGCGCGGGGTGAAGACGGCCAGCACCCCGGTCATCAGCCGGCGGCTGCCGTGGCCCTCCACGATCGAGTACGGCGACTGCGCGAGGCTCCCCCACACCATGCGCCCGTGCAGCGTGCCGATCCCCACGCGCCAGGGAGACGAGGTGCCGAGGAAGGCGTGCGGGAATCCGCCCGCGTTGGTCCCCAGCAGCAGCGGCAGCTCTTCCGTGGGCCCCCAGTGCTGGCCGGCGGTGGAGACGCCCAGCGCGAAGCCGCGCACGTCCACCCGCGCCGTGCTCTCGCCCGGGTCGATGCGCGAGTACCCGCCCTCGCCGAAGCGCTGCGGCAGGTCGATGCCGCGGGGGCTCACGGGGTCGAGGAAGCGGAGCGAGTCGGGCTGGCCGTTCGGCATCAGCGCGAAGTCGCGGTTCTGGGTCCAGAACGCCACCGGCTCCACGCGCACGCTCAGCACGCCCCAGCGCAGCATCGCCCCCGCGCTGACCGAAGCGGTGGCGCCGCGCCCGGCCCACACCGCCCCGTCGTTGACCCCGCCGGGAAAGCCGGTGTTGTACGCCCCGCGCACCGCCGGGCGCAGGAGTTGGACGCGCGTGCCGGCATCTTCCACGGTCGGGACGCGCGGCGCCCACGGCCCCGCGGAGTCGGCGGCGAGCGCGTCGACCTCGCGCGGCGAGAAGGCGCGCAGCGACCACGGGTACAGCGGCGCGCGCCCGGCCACCTGCAGCACCCGCAGGTAGCGCTCGGCCTCGCTCCCCGCCGTGGCCTCGGCGCGCAGGTCGGCGGGGGCGACGCGCGTGGCCTGAGCGGCGAGCGGCCCGGCCGCCATCGCCACCGTCAGGGCGGCCGACGCGAACGTGACGAGCGGCGATGCGGATCGCATGGATGGAACGCTGCCGCGGGGCGAAGGGGAGGCGGTGCCCGGAAGGCGCATGGAGCGTGATCCTGACTGCGTGAACGACAAACGACGCGGCGTCTACCCTATCCACCACCCGGACGCGTCGTGCCGCGTCTCACCGGAATCGGCCCTCACCGGCGGAGGCCGCAACGACGCGGGATCCCGGCCGCGAGTGGTGACGCGGCGTCGCGGGATCCCGATCGAGGCGCGCGGCGGCCGGTATCCGCCGCGGCGCCCGGCTTCAGCCCTCGATGCGGCCGTAGCGGTCTTCCAGGCGCACCACGTCGTCCAGCTCGGGGGTGCTCACCTCCAGGATCACCGCGTCTTCCAGCGCCTCCACGCGGTGGATGTCGCCGGGGCGCACGGTGATGCACTCGCCCGGCCCCATCTCGAAGTCGGTGCCGTTGAAGTGGTACAGCACGCGCCCCGACTGCAGGTACATCGTCTCCTGCTTCCGCTCGTGCTTCTGCAGCGACAGCGCGCACCCCTGCCGCACCTCGAGGATCTTGCCCGCGTAGCGCTCTTCGTGGGCGTACCAGATCTCGCGGCCCCACGGCTTGGGCACGATGGTGGGCGCGTGCAGCGGCACGGAGGTCTGATCGGTCGGCATTCGGCGGAAACGTTGGGAGAACGGCGCGGGCGGGGGATCAGCCCCGGCCCATGCCCAGAACGCGGCGCCACAGCGGCGTGCGGCGGAAGACGGGCGGAACCGGGAGCGGCGCCTCGCCGGCCAGCAGCCGCGCGGGGTTGTGCCGGAACAGCAGCTCCGCCTGCTCCGACGCCCCGGCCTGCTTCAGCGCCTCCACGGCCTCGGCCACCGGGTAGCGGCCGCGGGCGTGGTAATCGCTGCAAAGGTACGAAGCCCAGCCGCGTTCGACCAGCCCCCACGCGGCCTTCCGCGCCACGTCGCCGTAGCGGCCGAGGAGCGACGCGGCGTTCACCTGCAGCAGCGCGCCGCTGCGCCGCCAGTCGTCGGCCTCGTCCATCGCGGGGGAGAGGTTGGCGTAGCGCTCGGGGTGCGCCAGCACCGGCGTCCACCCCTGCATCTTCAGGTCGAACAGCGCCTGCGTGCCGTTGGGCGGCACGCTCATGTACGGGAACTCCACCAGCACGAAGCGCGTCCCCGCCAGCCGCAGCCGCGGGTCCGCCAGGTCCAGCGCGGGCACGTCCAGCATCACCTCGGCGCCGCGCTCCAGCCGCGGCGCATCCGGCGCGGCGGCCTTCAGCG
Organism: Longimicrobium sp.; assembly: GCA_035630095.1. Taxonomy (GTDB): domain Bacteria; phylum Gemmatimonadota; class Gemmatimonadetes; order Longimicrobiales; family Longimicrobiaceae; genus Longimicrobium. The sequence goes on along the minus strand of DASQLJ010000674.1, from coordinate 4,242 downwards.
CCTCCCACCCGGCGTCGATCTCGCCCAGCACGCGCTCGCGCGTCTCGGCGTCGCGGGTGTCGGCGCCGTTCACGTGCGGGGTGGCGATCACGGTCTCGGCGCCCTGCGCGCGCATGGTCTCCAGCGCGGCCAGCGACTGCGCCACGTCGGCCGCGCCATCGTCCACGCCGGGGATGACGTGGTTGTGGAAGTCGATCATGGGCTGCACGGCTCCTGGCGGTGGCGCGCGGAGCCGGGTGCCCCGCGCGACGCTGATAGTGCCGAAGCGCGCGGCGGGTTCCCACCCGCGCCCGGCCCGCCGACGGAATGGCGGTGGATCGATCGGCGTCCGTCCACGCGCATCTCACCTGCCCTCAACGTGTTGGATGACAACGCCGGGCTCGAACGTACGGTGAGCGATTCGGGCCCTTCGCGCGGCTCCATGCAGGCGGGCGTCCACGTCCTCGCAACCCTGTTCCGCGGATGGAGGTCGATGACGGTCGGCGGATCCCCCGGGTGGAGGACGGACCAATTCGACGAGCGGGCGGACGCGGCGGATTGGACGAAGCCGCGGCGGATGTTATCATGAGGGACGGCCGGCGTGCATTCCCGGCCCGGTTCCATCTCCCGCACTCCCACGGTCATACGTGCGCTCCACCGCCCTGTTCGCCGCCGCGCTCGCCGCATCGGCGGCACTCCCGCATCGCCTCCCCGCGCAGCAGCTCCCCGCCGACAGCACGCACCCGGCCTCCGCCGCGGATGCGCCGCAGCCGCTGGCGGTGGACAATGCGCAGTCGGCCTCCGCGCAGCGCGCCGGCGCGGACGCGCAGCCCGGCTCCGCGTCGCCCGTCCGCATCCTGGTGACGGTGGGGTCGATGGCCGAGGAGCGGCAGAGGAACGCCCAGCTCCGCGGCGAGGCCGGCGTGGAGGGGTTCCTCCTGCGTTCGCCCTCCACGCTCACGCCGTGGGCCGCGGGATCTTCCCTCGCGGCGGTCGCGCCGGAGCTGCGCGGCACCTGGAACTCGAAGATCCCGTACACGGTGAACGACGGGGCGATGTGGGCCGGGCGCGGCGCCAGCACGCTGCTGATGGCGGGCGCGGTGTTCCAGGCCGGGCCGCTGCGCCTGGTGGTGGCCCCCGAGCTGGTGTGGGCGCAGAACCGCGACTTCGACGACCTGATGCCGGCGGAGTGGGACACGATGCCGCATCCCCCCTTCCAGGCGCCGTGGCAGACCGGTCGCAACGCGCTGGACCTGCCCGGCCGCTTCGGGGCGGGCTCGGTGAGCCGCGTGCTTCCCGGCCAGTCGTCGCTCACGCTGCGCGCGGGCGCGGTGGCGGTCGGCGCCGCGACGGAGTCGCAGTGGTGGGGCCCGGGGGCGCGCAACGCCATCGTCTTCACCAACCAGGCGGCGGGCGTGCCGCACCTGTTCCTGCGCACCGCCCGCCCGCTCGCCACCCCGCTGGGGCCGCTGGAGGCGAAGTGGGTGGCGGGCGCGCTGCAGGCGTCGCGCTGGACCGGCGCGCCGCGCGGCGAGGGGTGGCGTTCGCTGAGCGCCGCCGCGCTGGTGCTGCGTCCCGGCGGCTCCGCCGGGCTGAGCGTCGGCCTCGCCCGCGCCGTCTACGCGCCGTCCGACGACGCGGGCGACGCGCTGACGCAGGGCGCCGACGCCTTCACCCGCTGGGCCGGCGCGGGCGACACGCTGGCGGCGAACCCCTTCGAGCAGATCACCTCGCTCTTCGCCCGCTGGGTCTTCCCCTCCGAGGGCGCGGAAGTCTACGCCGAGTGGGCGCGCTACCGCCTCCCCGGCTCCCTGAGCGACTTCATCGAGCGCCCCGAGCACACGCAGGGGTACGTGCTGGGCGGCCAGTGGCTGCGCCCCGCGGGGAGCGGCGCGGTTCGCGTGCAGGCGGAGATGACGTACCTGGAGCGCGACCCCACCTTCTCATCCACCCGCCTGGGGAGCTGGTACGCCAGCGCGGCGGTGCCGCAGGGGTACACCAACGACGGCCAGGTGGTGGGCTCGTCCGTGGGCCCCGGCGGCTCGGGCCAGTGGCTGGCCGCCGACTGGCTGCGCGGCGACGGGCGGATCGGCCTCTTCCTGGGCCGCAACCGCTGGGCGAACGACGCCTACTACGACACGCCGGTGAGCCGCAGGAGCCGCTACCGCGGCCACGACGTGAGCGTGTTCGCCGGGCTGCGCGGCGCGGCGGCGCTGGGCCCCATGCTGGTGGATGCCGACTACACGCTGGCCAAGCGCTACAACTACCTCTTCCAGAACTCGTCCCTGGACTGGAACACGCGCGAGAACGCCGTCAACGTGGTCAACCACACGCTGGAGCTGCGCCTCTCCCCCCGCCCGCGCCGGCAAGACTCGCAGCCGTGATGCGGCCGTAGTTGGACGGTGGAAAGACGGAGGGATCCGACGAGGCTGGCGCCGTCGGGTCCCTCCTCGATTACGGACCTATCTTCAAGAGATCGTTCTCGTTTGCGACGTTGGATGAATCTCAAATCCCCGGCAAAACCATTCTCTCACAGAGGGCACAGAGGGCACAGAGTGGTTCGCCGCGTCTGCGTGCCTCATGTTGGATTGATACCACCTTGCATACATCAACTCGGGATCAACTCGGGATCAAAGACTGTCAACAATCTCACGCAGAGCAGCAGAGAAGCGGAGAATTTCCGTAATCTCTCTGCTTCTCCGCTGCTCTGCGTGAGCCATTTTTCCTGAATTCTTACCGAACGATACTCGGCGATCCGGTGGGATATGACACCGGCGGTGCTGGGGATACGATGACGTGGAGGCGCGGGATCCATCCCACGCCTCCACGTATCCATCTCACATCATTCGGCTGATGTCGATCGCTAGCCCGCCCTGCCGAACGCGTCGGGGAGCCCGGCGTCGGCGGAGCGGCGGTGCAGCGCGCCGACGGCGGCCCAGAGCAGCGCGACCGCCGCCACCGCCAGCAGCGCGCCGCGCAGCAGCGGCGGCTCGGCCAGGCGGAGCGCGCCCACGCCCACCGCGGCGAACGCGGCCACCGCCGCCGCGCGCGCGGCGCCGCGCCGGGTCTCCGGCACCTGCCTCCACGCCAGCCAGTACAGCCCCAGCGCGTCCACGGTCATCCGCGCGACCCAGGCGACCGCCGCCCCCTCGATCCCCCACGCCCAGATCGCCGCGCCCAGGACCAGGACGAACGCGGGGAGCTCCGCCAGGTGCAGCCGCGCCGTCAGGTCGGGCCGGCCGATCCCCTGCAGCAGCGTCGCCGGCATCTTGGCCAGCCCGTTCACCACCAGGCCGACGGAGAACCAGGCCAGAAGATGCGCGCCCTGCTGCGCGTACGCGCCGCCCAGCCACGCCCGCAGCAGCAGCTCCGCGCCCGCGGCCAGCAGCAGCGTGAGCGGGACGACGAGCAGCAGCACCGCGTCCACGCCGCTCTCCAGCAGCCGCGCCAGCCGCCGCCCGTCGCCCGGCCGCACGCCGGCGAAGGCGGGGAAGAGCACGCCCACCACCGCGCCCGACACCATCCCGGCGCGCACCACCACCTCCTGCGCCGCGGCGTAGTACGCCACCGCCGCCGCCGACACCGCTCCGGCCACCACGAAGCGGTCGAGGTACACCAGCAGCGGCGACACCAGCGCGCTCACCGACAGCCACCCCCCGAAACGAAGGAGCGGGCGGGCCAGGCCACCGTGAAAGGTGGGGCCCGCCCGCAGCTCGGGCGCCTCGCGCAGGCACAGCAGCAGGAAGCCGATCCACATCGCCACCCGCGCCGCCGCCAGCACCGCCATCACCGGCACCAGCGGCGCCGGGCTCCGCGCCAGCGCCAGCACGGCCACGGGGCCCAGGTACGTCACCAGCGAGCCGGGCACCGTCACCGCGTTCACCACGCCGAAGCGGCGCCGCGCCTCCAGCACACCGCTGAGCACCGGCGCCGTCACCGTGAACGGCACCGCGCACGCCAGCACGCGAAAGGCCAGCGCCGCCTCGCCCGCCAGCGCGCCGTGCAGCCCCAGCGAACGCGCCAGCGCCGGCGCCAGCGCGAAGAGCGCCGCGGTGCCGGCGACCGCGGGCACCAGCGCCATCAGCAGCCCCGTCCACACGGTGGCGCGCAGCTCGGCGCCCCCGGGGGTGCCGCCCGCCGCCCCCCGCGCCACCGCGCGCCCCAGGCCCAGGTGCAGCACCGCCGTGTAGCCGAACGCCGCCCACGCCAGCGCCAGGATCCCGAAACGCTCCGGCCCCAGCCCACCGGCGATGCGGGGGATGG
>DASQLJ010000673.1:0-13331 GCA_035630095.1 Longimicrobium sp. | reverse complement strand
GCATGGGTGTAAGAGGGTGGAGGCGAAGTGGCGGTCTTGTTGCTATACTGGCCCGGGAAGCAGGGGATACAAAGTAAACTCCGGGAGCACGGGATGACCAAGACCATGACCATCCGCCGGATCGGCGGCTCTCTCGGGGGCACGTTTCCCAGTGAGATCATGGATCGCCTGAACGTCGAGGAGGGCGACACGCTCTACCTCATCGAGCGCGAAGACGGGATCCTGATCACGCCTCACGTTCCGAAGATCGAGAGCGTGATGGAGGCGTACGAGCACCTCGGGAAGCGCTACCGCAACACGCTCGAAGACCTTGCGAAGTGAGCGCGGCGCAGCGGCCGCCTGGGCCGCGCACGCCGAGATCGACGTGCTGCGCGATGATGTAGCGGCTGGGCGGGACGCTGTCTAAGTTTCTACCGAACAGTGGATTGTGACATCCGTGACACGCCGCGGGACGTGCACCGCCCGCGTGTCCGACAGCACACCGGCGCGGCGTCCAACGGGCGCCGCGTCTCCGTTGAGAGGCCCGATGCCCGCACTCCCGCTCGACACGCTCCTCGAGATGCCCGCGCCGCGCGGCTACGTCCCCGCCGCCGAGCCGCTGCACCTCCCGCCCTCCCACGCCGGCACGGTGGACGTGGACACCGGCGCCGCGGCCGATGCGGAGCCGGGGAGCGAGCTGGAGCGCCTGCTGGCGGCCGCCACCGCCGCCCGCGCCCGGATGGCGTACGCCGAGGCGGCCGAAGCCTGTGCCTCCGGCGCCGCCGCGGCCAGGGAGCTGGGGGACGGTGAATGGGCGGCGCGCTTCGCGGACGAGGCGCACGCGCTGGGCATCCTCTCCCCACCCGGCGACGATCCTCCCTCTCTCGGGACCGACCTGCAACAGCCTGCGTCGACGGTAGATACGGACGTCGCCGTGGATTCAGCCGCGCGCGGGCGGCGGCTGCTGAACACGGCGATCGAGCTCGCGCTGGCCGGCGATGCGGACGGGGCGCTCGCCGGGCTCGCCGCGGCCGAGGCGGCGATGGGCGAGGACGACGCGTTCGGGCGCCTGCTGCTGGTGCTGAACCGCGCGCAGGTGATGCTGGAGCGCGGCGACGTGCGCGCCGCCTTCGACACCGCCGCCGACGGGCTGCGCATGGCGCGGCGCGCGAAGGAGGACTACTGGGCGGCGCTCGCGGGGCTGGGCGCGGCGCTCACGCACCTGGCGCGCGGGCGGCGCAACGAGGCCCGCGCGCGCCTGGGCGAAGCCGTGCGCACCTTCGCGCGCCACGGCGACGCGCTGCGCCAGGTGCAGTGCCACTACCTGCTGGGCGAGGTGGCCTACAGCGGCGAGGATCCCATCCGCGCCGGGTCGCACTACCGCGACGCGCTGGCGGTCGCCCGGCCGGCCCGCGCGCAGGCGTGGATCGAGCTGCTGACGCTCCGTTTCGAGCATCGCTAGCGCGGACCGGGGCGCCGCCGCCCCAGTCACGCCTGCCCGCACGCTCATCCCGGGACATGCGCCAACCGTTTGCATTCAGCGCGGCACATAATGATCGTTAGTGGTCGCGTGGGCCGCTGAGCCGTCCCGCTCTCGGGCGACCGGTGCGTCGCAGGGCGTGAACCTCCTCAAGAAGCCGCGACGGCGCCCGCAAACATCCGCACCACGCAGTTCTCCAGATTTTTCCGCCTAACGTCCCGCCGCGTCGTCACCTCCGTACAACTCACGTGGTGTCCATTCCCGCGCGTGAAGCGAAAGCAACGCGCCGGAACAAAGGTTTGGCTTGACGGACGGTGTCCATGTTTGCACTGTTCGCCTGTTGGATAATCAGACGGAAAAGATGGGCCGCACGATGTGTCGGAACGGGCACTCCGTTCCCCTTCACACGCCGGCACCTCCCCTCCGGGTGGTTATCGCTTACGACCATGGCACAGGTACGCCGGCCCGGTGTGCACGGGCTGCAGCGCTTGCCGGAGGCGCGCGACCGCGCCCCGGGTGCTCCCGCGGGGAGCGTCGGCTTCCACCCCTCATACCCGGAGGACTTCATGGCCAAACGGATCAATCTGCTCGCTCTGCTGGTGATCGCCGCGGGGGGCGCGGTGCTCGCCCGCCCCGCCCCCGCAAGCGCCACGTACTACGACCCGTGGAGGACGCACATCGAGTCGTGCTGCACCGCCTACGACGGGTGGGGCCGCACCGTCCAGCAGTGCTGCTCCAACAACGGCTGCTACATCACGAAGGGCCTGTGCACCCCCCTCGCGTGAGGGATCCATCCCTGAAAGCCTTACCCGGAGCAACAATGAACATGCGAATCGACACGCTCGCGCTCGCCGCGATCCTGGGCGGCGGGGCGATCCTCGGCCGGCCGGCGCCCGCCTCGGCCACCTACATGGACCCGTGGAAGGGTGGCGAACTGGGTATCACGTACTGCTGCGTGACCGGCCCAACGCGCTGCTGCTACCTCAACGCCGGCTGTGCCACCAAGGAAGGGCACTGCGTCAGGATCGCTCCCGCCGGGGGATGACGAACGAAGGCGGCGCGCCTTCCGCGCGCCGCCCACCACCTTCTGCTTACCCTGCCATGCCCCGACATTCGCGATGGGTGATCGCCTGGACCTCCGCCGCCCTGGCGGCGGCGGCAGCGGCGTGCGGCGGTCCCGCTCCGGCGGCCTCGCGCACCCACACCGTCTATTCCGCCGTGGAGCGCGCGCGCAGCGACTCGGCGGCGCAACTCACGGCCTCGTATTCATTCGACGTGGACCGGCGCGGCTACATCTACGTGGCCGACCGGGAAGCCATCCGCGTGCTGGGCACCGACGGGAAGCTGTTGCGCAGCATCGGCCGACAGGGGAGCGGGCCGGGCGAGTTCCAGCACCTGCTCTCGGTGGAGGTGATGGCCGGCGACAGCCTGTACGCGTACGACAACGGGAACGGCCGCGCGACAGTGTTCGAGCCGGGCACCTGGCGCGCCGCCTACACCGTACAGGTAGGACGCGACCAGCACTTCGCGCCCTACGAGGTTCGCCGCGTGCGAGGGGGCCGCATCGCCGGAATCTTCCAGATGGCGTACGGCGACTTCGACGGCCGCGCCCGCCATGGACGGCGCAAGGTCGTGGTGCGGCTTCTCGACGCGGACGGGTCGCTGCACCGTGACTCGGTGATCGCCGTTCCGGAGATGGAGAGCCTGATCCTGCACAACCCGGAGGCGGTGGGAATGAACCCCTTCGGCCGGACCACCAACATCGCGTTCTCGGGTGACCGCATCGTGGCCGCATGGTCCGACTCGCTGAAGTTCGACGTCTACTCGATCGAAGGGCGCCATCTCTCCACCATCCGGCCGTCGTTCCCGGTGGTACGCCGGCCGATCACCCCGGAGGAGCGGGACAGCGTGGTCCAGTCGCTGTCGAACAGTCTTATCCCGGCGGCCTCGGTCAGGCGTGCGCTCGACGACCATGGCGCCACCACCTGGCCGCTGGTGCAGGACATGATGGTGGACGACCGGGATCGCATCTGGGTGGGGATCACCGGCTCCCGCGGGGGGCCGAACCACTGGGTCGCCTTCGACCACGACGGCGCGCGGGTGGCCGAGGTGGACCTGCCCGCGAACATGCGGATGCGGCTGCTGCGCGGCACGACCGCCTACGCGGCCGCGCTGGACGAGAACGACGTTCCGCAGGTGGTGGTGTTCGACCTGAAGCCGACCCAGACCCTCGCCATGCGCCGCCCATGAACCGCACGCTGCTTTCGAACCTGACCTCGGGCGTGCTGGTGCTGTGCGCCCTGGTGGTGACCGGCGCCGTGGTGCGGCGCGAGTTCTTTCCACCGCGCGCACCCGGCCCCGACATGAGCGTGCGCAAGGTGGACAACTGGGCGGCGCTGACCTCGGCGGGGCAGTGGCTGGGGAACCGGAACGCGCCGGTGCGCATCGTGGAGTTCTCGGACTTCCAGTGCCCGTTCTGCGCCAAGACGCACCCGGCGGTGGAGGCCGTGCGCCGCCGCTACCCCGACCGCGTGGCCGTGCTGTACCGCCACTTTCCCCTCGACGAGATCCACCCGCACGCGCGGCAGGCGGCGGTGGCCTCGGAGTGCGCGGCGGCGCAGGGGCGGTTCGGCGAGTACACCACGGCGCTCTTCGCGCAGCAGGACTCGATCGGCACCAAGCCCTGGGCCCGCTTCGCCGCGCAGACCGGCGTGGCCGACTCGGTAGCGTTCGCGCGCTGCGTGACCGGCGCGGAGGCGCTGGCTAGCGTGGAGCGCGACGCGCGCGCGGGCCGCGAGACGCGCGTGGAGGTGACGCCCACGCTGGTGATCAACGGCACCCTGCGCCCCGGCGGGATGACGGAGACCGAGCTCGAGCGGCTGGTGCTCGAAGCCGGCGCGGGGCAGTAGTCGGCCGCAGCGATCATCCGGGCGCGCCCCGCGGTGCGCCCGGCCCACCTCACGACTCCCGCGACAGGGCCATGGAATCGCCGATCAGCCGGCGCGAGTTCGTGGCGCGCGGAGTCGCCACCGCCGCGGCCGTGGCCGGGGCCGGCTGCGTCGCGTCGGAGCCGCGCGCGGGGCGGGCGCCGGGGCCGGCGCGGGTGGTGGTGGCGGGCGCCGGGCTGGCGGGGCTGGCCGCGGCGTGGGAGCTGGCGCGGCGCGGGCACGCGGTGACGGTGCTGGAGGCGCGCGACCGGCCGGGGGGCCGCGTGCACACGCTGCGCGACGGGTGGGACGACGGGCTGTACGTCGAGGCGGGCGCGGTGTTCGTCCCCGAGGACCACTTCCACACGGTGGGATACGCGCGCGAGCTGGGGGTGGCGCTGGTGCCCGCCGGCGGGCGGCGCGGCGGCGGGGCGCGCTACTTCGTGGGCGGACGCGCGGTGACGCTGCGGCCGGGGGCGCCTGCCGCGTGGCCGCTGGCGCTGCGCCCCGACGAGGCGGGGATGTCGCCCGGCGCGCTGCTGGCGCGCTACCTGGATCCGGTGCTGGACCGGCTGGGCGACCCGCGGCACCCCGCGTGGCCCGGGGACGAGGCGATGGCGCTGGACGGCGTGAGCCTGGGGGAGCTGCTGCGCCGGCAGGGCGCGTCGCCCGCCGCGGTGGCGCTGGTGCGGCTGGGATACCTGGACGAGTGGGGCGACGGGGTGGATGCCTGCTCCGCGCTGTTCCTGCTGCGCGACCGCGCGCTGCGCGGCTTGGGCGGCGCCGTGTACCGCGTCGAAGGCGGCACCGACCGCCTGCCGCGCGCGATGGCGGCGCGGCTCGGCGACCGGATCCGCTACGGCGCGGCGGTGCGCGAGGTGGAGCACGGGCCCGGCGGCGTGCGCGTGGGCTACGACCGCGGCGGCGCGCGCGAATCCGTCTCGGCCGACTTCCTGGTCTGCGCGATCCCCTTCGCCACGCTGCGCGCGGTGCGGGTGACGCCGGAGCTGTCGCCGGGGAAGCGGCGGGTGGTGCGGGGGCTGCGCGCCACCTCGGTGTCGCGCGTGTACCTGCAGATGCGCCGCCGCCCCTGGGACGCGGCCGGCGCGGCGGTGCCCACCGACCTTCCCGTGATGCACGCGGTGGATGCGACCGCGGGGCAGGGCGGGGAGCGGGGGATCCTGGAGGCGTTCGTCACCGGGCCCAACGCGCGGCGGGTGGCGGGGATGGAGCCGGACGCGCGCCTCCGCTTCGCGCTGGAGGCGGCGGAACGGATCCACCCCGGCGCGCGGCGCGCGTTCGAGCACGGCGCCTCCGTCTGCTGGGACGCGGACCCGTGGGCGCTGGGCGACTACGCCTGGTTCGCGCCCGGCGAGATGCGCGAGTTCCTGCCGCACCTGGCGTCGCCCGAGGGCCGCATCCACTTTGCCGGCGACCACACGTCGGCGTGGCCGGGGTGGATGCAGGGCGCGCTCGCCTCCGGCATCCGCGCCGCCGACGAGGTGCACGCCGCCGCGTCGGCGCCGGGATGATCGGGCGGCGGCCGCGTCCTCTATCCGTCAGCGGACACGCATCCTTTTGGACTCCACCGTCTGGCGCGACTGAGATTCGGCAGCGCGTCGGATGATGTGCCGGCTGCACGGATGATCGAGCCGCGCCGCGGAGACGCGGCCACACCGGCGCCTGTAGTCCGCGAAGGCGGACGTCGTGTGGTTGTTGCCGCGGACCGCGGATTCATCCGCCCGACGGCGCCCGCACGGCGAAAATTCCTCGATTGCATAACGGCGGCGGCCGGGCATCGAAGGACGGACTGCGCCGCGTGTGCGCTCGGTGATGCAGGCGCGTTGACGTCCCGCTGGCGAACGTGCCGACGGCCGATGCTGCCGAGCACCGGCGCCGGAGCAACCGGCCGGACCGTCCCGGCATCCGAGTACGTGGCTGTGGAGACGCTCTCCGAGCGCCGCAGGTACATTTCCCGCCCCGTTGTCCGCTCCTCGTGACGACGGTTAAATTGTTGTCTCCGCTCACGTAAACAGATGCCGACCGCCGCGCTTTCCCTCCCCGGCCGCGCATGACCATGTCCAATCGACGCATCCTTGCAGTCATTACCGCCCTGGCACTGGTGCTGGCCGCATCGGCCGGGATCTACGGCCGCATCCGCGGCGTGGGGGAAACCGCGGGGGATGCGGAGGATTCGGCCGGGCCGCGCCCGCGCACGTCGGCGTCGGGGTCGTTCAGCACCGACGTGGCGATTCCCGTGGGCGGCGCGCCGGCGGTGCGCGACACGCTGGTGGTGTCGGTGACGGCGGCGGGGCAGGCGGAGGGGTGGAAGACGACGGTGGTGGTGGCGCAGGTGGCCGGCCGCATCGCCAACCTGCCGGTGCGCGAGAACGACCCCGTGGCGCCCGGCCGCCCGCTGGTGGCGCTGGACGCGGCGGAGTACGGCCTGGCGGTGGAGGAGGCGCAGGCCAGCCTCCGCCAGGCGCAGGCCGCCTTCCGCGAGGGCACGCTGCTGGACGAGGAGATCCGCGATCCGCGCGTGCGCGCCGACCGCGCCGCCTTCGTGCGCTCGAAGACCGGCGTGGACGCGGCCGAGGTGCGGCTGCGCAAGGCGCAGCTCGACCTGTCGCGCACGCGGCTGACGGCGCCGTTCGGCGGGCGCGTGGCGTCGCTGAAGGTGGTGCCGGGCCAGTGGGTGCGCGCGGGCGACGAGCTGATGACCATCGTCTCGCTCGACCCGATCCGGGTGGAGGTGCAGGTGCTGGAGAGCGAGGTGGGGCTGCTGCAGCCCGGCCGCATGGCGCGGGTGACCTTCGCCGCGTTCCCCGAGCCGTTCAGCGGCACCGTGGCCACCATCAACCCGGTGGTGGAGAGCGGCTCGCGCACCGCGCGGGTGACGGTGGTGGTGCCGAACCCGGGCGGGCGCATCCTGCCGGGGATGTACGCGCGCGTGTCGCTGGAGGCGCAGCGTTTCGCCGAGCGCGTGCTGGTGCCGCGCAGCGCCGTGCTGGAGCGCGACCGGCGCACCATGCTGTTCGTGTACGAGGCGCGGGGGAGCCAGGGGCTGGCCAAGTGGCGCTACGTGACCACCGGCCGCCAGAACGCCTCGCAGGTGGAGATCGTCCCCAACCCCGACACCGACAGCGTGAAGGCGGGCGAGGTGGTGCTGACGGAGGGCCACTACACGCTGATCCACGACGCCCGCGTGCGGCTGACGGAGGGTGGCGGGGAAGCGGGTGGCGCTCCCGGCGGCGCGGCGGGTGGGGAGGCGGGTGGGGCGCCGGCGCGGCCGTAGAGCGTGACGCGGGCTTTCCTACAGGGCGCGTCGACCGGCCAGGGACCCTCGTAAACGCGCCGACGCGTGAGGGATGCGCGCCCGCAGGGCCGGGACGCCGGCGGCCGGCGCGCTGGACCGTCCCCGTCGCGAGACCATGCGGCCGCCGGTGGCCCGGCGCCGTTGGGCACGGCGGTATCGTGCCCTACGGCGCGCGCAGCCCGGCCCCGCGCAGCGGGGACACGCCCAACCGCCGTTCCCGTAGTTCCCGTCCCGTGATTCCCGTCCGTCCGCCGCCCTGAATCCACCCTCCAGCCCACGCAGCCAGGGCCCCGGACGTTGTCGCTCCCCCGCATCGCCATCCAGCGGCCCGTCGCGGTCGCCATGTTCTTCCTGGGGATCGTGTTCCTGGGGGTGCTGTCGTTCGTGCGCCTGCCGATCGACCTGCTCCCGGACGTGGCCTACCCGCGCCTGGTCGTCTACACCACCGACCCCAGCGCCGCCCCGGCCGAGGTGGAGCGCTTCATCACCGAGCCGGTGGAGCAGGCGGTGAGCACCGTGCCCGGCGTGCAGAAGGTGGAGAGCGTCACGCGGGAGGGGTATTCGCTGGTGACCGCGCGCTTCGCGTGGGGCACCGACATGGACTTCGCCGCGCTGAACACGCGCGAGAAGCTGGACAACATCCGCGACGCGCTCCCCGAGCTGGCCGCGCGCCCGGTGGTGCTGCGCACCGACCCGCGCAGCGAGCCGATCCTGGCGGTGAGCGTGGCCGGCCGGCACGCCCTGCCGCAGCTCAAGGAGCTGTCGGAGGCGGTGTTCCGGCGCCGGCTGGAGCAGATCGACGGGGTGGCGCAGGCGTCGGTGACGGGTGGGGTGGAGCGAGAGATCCACGTGGAGGTGGACCCGCGGCTGCTGGAGAGCTACGGCCTGACGCTGGACGACGTGGCCAAGGCGCTGGCGGACGCCAACGCCAGCGCGCCCGGCGGCACCGTGCGCCGCGGCCGCTACCGCTACTCGCTGCGCACCCTGGGCGAGTTGCAGTCGGTGGGCGACATCGCCGGGATCCCGCTGAGCCGCGCGTCGGAGACGGGCGGGGGCGCCGGCGGCGGGGGCAGCGCGGGCGGGGCGAGCCCGCGGCAGCCGCTGCCGGGGGAGGTGCTGATCGGCAACGTGGCGCGCGTGGAGGACGGCTTCCGCGAGCGCGAGTCGATCGCCCGCTTCAACGGGCGCGAGGCGGTGGGGCTGCTGGTGTTCAAGAACTCCGGCGCCAACACCGTGCGCGTGGCGAAGGAGGTGGACCGGGTGCTGGCGCAGCTGCGCCGCGAGTACCCCGGCGTGAGCCTGGAGGTGGCCACCAGCCAGGCCGGCTTCATCTCCGACGCGCTGGCGAACGTGGTGCAGGAGGTGGTGCTGGGCGGCATCCTCGCCTTCCTGGTGCTCTTCCTGTTCCTGCGCGAGTTCCGCTATCCCGTCGCCGTGGCGGTGGTGATCCCGATCTCGCTGATCGCCACCTTCGCCCTGTTGGAGGCGACCAACGTCACGCTCAACATCATGAGCCTGGGCGGGCTGGCGCTGGGGGTGGGGATGCTGATGGACAACAGCATCGTGGTGCTGGAGAACATCTTCCGGCACCGCGAGATGGGCGCGCGCGCCTCCCTGGCCGCCGCGCTGGGGGCGGAGGAGGTGCAGCGCGCCATCACCGCCTCCACCCTCACCACCATCGCCGTCTTCGGCCCGATCGTCTACATCGAGGGCGTCGCCGGGCAGCTCCTGGGCGCGCTGGCGCTCTCGGTCGCCTTCTCGCTGCTCGCCTCGATCTTCGTCGCCATCACCCTGCTCCCCGCCATTGCGGCGCGCTGGGGGGATGACGACGCGGCGCCGGGCGAGCGGCCGAACGCGGTGGTCCGCGCGCTGCGGCGGCCGCTGGACGCGTTCGACCGCGGCTTCACGCGCTTCACCCGCTGGTACGAGCGCCTGCTGGAGGCGGCGATGCGCCACCGCGGGCGGACGATGGCCGTTGCCTTCGCGCTGCTGGTGCTGGGGATCGCGATCGCCCTGCGCCTCCCGCGCGGCGTGCTCCCCGAGGTGGACCAGGGCGAGTTCCGCGCGCGGATCGAGCTGCCGCGGGGGACGCCGCTGGAGACCACCTCGGCCGTCGCCGCCCGGCTGGAGCGCGCGGTGCGCGCGGACCCGGCGGTGGCGGCGGTGTTCACCCGCGTGGGCCGGCAGGTGGCGGTGGCGGGGATGGACGACCGCGAAAGCGGGCTGAACACGGCGTCGCTGGAGGTGCGGCTGAAGGGCGGCGAGCCCACGGCGGACGCGCTCGCCCGGCTGCGGCCGAAGCTCGCGGCCTTCCCCGCCGGCGCGGTGACGCTGGAGGCGGGGCAGGCCACGGCGCTGGGGCGGCTGCTGGGCGCGGGGGAGACCGACCTGTCGGTGCGCATCCGCGGGCAGGACCTGGAGGCGGCGCTGGCGTACGCCACGCGCGTGGAGGAGCGGCTCGCCGCCGTCCGCTCGGTCGCCAACGTGCGCGTGGGGAGCGAGCTGGGGCAGCCCGAGGTGCGCGTGGAGATCGACCGCGAGCGCGCGGCGGCGTACGGGATCGACCCGCAGCGCATCGCCGAGAGCGTGGAAGGCTACATGAAGGGGCGCGAGGCCACGCAGCTCGTGGAGTTCGACCGCAAGGTGCCCGTCGTCGTCCGCCTGCCGGAAGAGGCGCGCCGCTCGGTGGAGACGCTGGAGCTGCTGAGCGTGGACGGCGTTCCGCTGCGCGAGCTCGTTCGCGTGCGCACCGCCAGCGGCCCCGCCGAGATCCGCCGCGTGGACCAGGGGCGCGTGGTGACGGTGATGGCCGACGTGGCCGGTGGCGGCGTGGACCGCGCGGTCGGCGAGGTGCGCGCCGCGGTGGCCGGGCTCCCCGTGCCGCACGGGCTGCGGGTGGAGATCGGCGGCGAGAACGAGGAGATGCGGCAGGGGTTCCGCGACCTGGCGCTCGCCTTCCTCCTCGCGCTCGCGCTGTGCTACATGCTGCTGGCGGCGGAGTTCGAGAGCCTGCTGCACCCCTTCATCATCCTCCTGGCCGTACCCCTCGCGGCCGTGGGCGCGGCGGGGGCGCTGTGGATCGCCGGGGCGGGGATCAACACCATGAGCCTGATCGGGATGGTGATCCTGGTGGGGATCGTGGACAACGACGCGGTGGTGAAGGTCGACTTCATCAACCAGATGCGCCGCAAGGGGATGACGCGCCACGAGGCGATCCGCGCCGCCGGCCGCGCCCGCCTGCGCCCGATCGTGATGAACACGGTGACGGCGATGCTGGGCCTGCTGCCGATGGCGCTGGCGCTGGGCCCCGGCGGCGAGCTGCAGGCGCCGCTGGCGATCGCGGTGTTCGGCGGCCTGCTGAGCGCCACCGCGCTCACCCTGGTCGTCATCCCCGTGAGCTACGACCTGCTGGAGGAGCTGAACGACCGCATCAAGCGCCGCCTGCGTCCCCCGTCCCGTCCTCACTCGGTCGTGGAGGAGCCCGCGCCGGCGCGTGGGCGTGCCGGGGCCGAGTCCGCCGGCGTGGCGGCCGTCGCGGCGGACTGAGCGATGAGATCCGCCGATACGCGATCCCGCAACAGCCGTTGGGTCACACGGAGGCACGGAGAACTGCCCGTGCTTCTCCGTGTCTCCATGCCTCCGTGTGACCGCCGACGGTCCCTGGATCAGCGGCGGTCCATGCGGATTCCACGAGGAGGCGGGGGATGATCCGCTTCTCGATCCGCCGGCCCGTGGCGGTGACCATGGGCTACGTGGCGTTGTCGCTGCTGGGCGTGGCGAGCTGGCTGAAGATGCCGGTGGAGCTGCTGCCCGAGACGGAGCTCCCCCGCCTGCGCGTGACCGCGAGCTGGCGCGGCGCCAGCCCCGAGACCACCGAGGCGTTCATCACCTCGCCGATCGAGGCGGCGGTGCAGCAGGTGCGCGGGGTGGAGAAGGTGGAGTCGGTGTCGGAGGAGCGGAACGGCGCTGGCGTCAGCACGGTGGACGTGCAGTTCACCCGCGGCACCGACATGAACTTCGCCCGGCTCGACCTGTCGGAGCGGCTGTCGGTGCTGGAGGAGGAGATGCCGCAGGGCGCCCAGCGCCCGCAGGTGCAGCCCTACGTTCCCGCCGAGTTCGAGAAGCAGCGCAAGCCTTTCCTTCTCTACACCATCACCGGGCCCTACACCGTGGAGGCGCTGCGCCGCCACGTGGACGAGGCGCTCGCGCCCGACCTGCGCCAGCTCGCCGGCGTGGCCGACGTGCGCGCCTGGGGCGGCCGCGACCGCGTGCTGGAGGTGGAGCTCGACGAGACGCGCATCCTGTCGCTGGGGCTGGACCCCGAGCAGGTGCAGACGCGGGTACGCCAGCTCGAGTTCGTGCGCGAGGCCGGCGCGGTGCGGCAGGGGGGGATGCTGTACACCGTGGCGATCCGCGAGCGCCCCCGCTCGGTGGCCGAGATCCGCCGGATGCCGCTGCTCACCGACGGGGGGCGCATCGTGCGGCTGCAGGACGTGGCGGCGGTGCGCGACAGCTACGACGACCCCGACAGCCACTACCGCATCGACGGCGAGCCCGCGGTGTCGTTCCAGCTCTTCAAGGAGGCCGGCACCAACGTGGTGCAGGTGGCCGACCGCGTGAAGGCGCGGCTGCGCGAGACGCGCGGCGCCCTCCCCTCGGGCGCGCGGCTGATCCTGGACGACGACGAGAGCGAGGCGGTGGCCACCCAGCTCACCGACCTGCGCTGGCGGGCGCTCTCGTCCGCGCTGATCGTCTTCGTGGTCCTCTTCGCCTTCCTGCGCTCGTTCCGCTCGGCGGCGATCGTGTTCAGCAGCATCGCCTTCTCGGTGCTGATCACGCTGAGCCTGGTGTACTTCGGCGGGCTCACGCTGAACGTGCTCACGCTGATGGGGCTGGCGATGGGCTTCGGCGTGGTGATCGACAACGCGGTGGTGGTGCTGGAGAACATCTACCGCCGCGCCCGCCCGGGGGAGGACCCGGCCGAGGCGGCGGAGCGCGGCGCCAGGGAGATGGTGCTGGCGGTGCTGGCGGCCACGGCGACGAACGTGATCGTCTTCGTCCCCTTCATCTACCTGCAGGGCGAGGTGCGGCTCTTCTACGTGCCGCTGGCCATCGTGGTGGGGCTGACGAACGTTGCTTCGCTGCTGGCCGCCTTCTCCTTCACCCCCGCGCTGGCGGCGCGGCTGCTGGGGCGGCGCGCGCTCAGCATCCACCGCCGCGCGGGGGACGGGCCGCCGTGGTACGTGCGGGGCTATGCGGCGATGCTGGGCTTCACGCTGCGCCGGCCGTGGGTCGCGATCCTGGTCCCCCTGCTGATGCTGGGCGGCTCGGGGTTCCTGTTCGGGAAGTACGTGACGCGGGGGACGCTCTGGCGGCCGTGGTGGGCGGAGGATTCGTACATCCGCATCTCGTTCCAGCAGCCGCGCGGCGAGGAGCTGGGCAACACCGACGCGCTGGTGCGGCAGTTCGAGGGGAAGCTGGCGGCGATGCCCGAGGTGTCGCGCTTCACCACGCGCGTGTACCCGCAGGCGGCGGACGTGCGCGTGGACTTTCCCGACTCGCTGCAGGAGACGGCGATCCCGGTCGCCATCAAGGAGCAGATGGAGGCGTACAGCCACCTCTTCGGCGG
>DASQLJ010000672.1:0-10729 GCA_035630095.1 Longimicrobium sp. | reverse complement strand
TTCCACGTCTCCAGCACCTGCCGGCGCTCGGCGTCGGGGAGAAGGGCGAGGCGCTCCACCGGGCGGCGCTCGTCGGCGACCATCTCCTCCAGCACCCGGCGCAGGTAGGCCAGGTGGCGATCCACCGTCTCGCGGTCGTAGAGCGCGGTGGCGTACACGATGGCGCCCACGATCCGCCCGTCCGCCTCGCCCAGGGAGAGGGAGAGGTCGAACTTCGCGGCCGCCTGCGCCGGCGCGCCGACGGAGCCCACGGTGAGGCCGGGGAGCTCCAGGCCGCCCTCCGCCTCGTTCTGCCAGGTGAACAGCACCTGGAAGAGCGGGCCGTGGGCCAGGCTGCGCGCCGGCCGCACCAGCTCCACCACCTGCTCGAAGGGGATGTCCTGCCGCTGCTGCGCCCCGAGCGTGCCGGTCTTCACCCGCCCCAGCAGCTCGGCCACGCTGGGCGAGCCGGACAGGTCCAGCCGCAGCGCCAGCGTGTTCACGAAGAAGCCGATCATCCCCTCGATCTCGGCGCGCCCGCGGTTCGCCGTCGGCGTGCCGATCACCACGTCGTCCTGGCCGGAGAGACGGCCGAGGACGGCGGCCCACGCGGCCAGCAGCGTCATGAACGGCGTGCTCCCGTGGCGCCGGCCCAGCGCCTTCACCCCCGCGGTGAGCTCGCGGTCGAGCTCCACCCGGGCCACCGCGCCGGCGAAGTCCTGCTGCGCCGGGCGCGGGCGGTCGGCGGGGAGCTCCAGCAGCTCCGGGGCGCCGGCCAGCGTTTCCTTCCAGTAATCCGCCTGGAGACGAAGGACGTCCCCCGTCACCCACAGCCGCTGCCACGCGGCGTAGTCGGCGTACTGCACCGCCAGCGCCGGGAGCGGATCGGGCTTGCCGCGCGAGAAGGCGCCGTACAGCGCGCCCAGCTCGCGGACGAACACGCCGGTGGACCACCCGTCCGAGACGATGTGGTGCATGGTCACCAGCAGCACGTGGTCGTCGTCGCCCATGCGCACCAGGCGCCCGCGGACGAGCGGCCCGCGCGCCAGGTCGAACGGCGCGCCCGCCTCCTCGGCCATCACACGGGCGAGCTCGGCTTCCGGGTCGGCGTACCCGGCCAGGTCGTGCTCCAGCAGGAGGAACTCGCTCTTCTCCACGGGCACGATGCGCTGCTCCGGCTCGCCCTCCACGGTGCGGAAGATGGTGCGCAGCGCCTCGTGGCGCGCGACGATGCGGTCGAGCGCGCGGCCCAGCGCCGAGCCGTTCAGCTCGCCGCGCAGCCGCAGCCGGTTGGGGATGTTGTAGGTGCCGCCCAGGCCGCCGAGCTGCTCCAGGAACCAGAGCCGCTGCTGGGCGAAGGAGAGCGCCAGCGTGCCGCCGCGGTCCACCGGCTCGATCGCCGACAGCTCCGCCTGCGCCGCCTGCTCCAGCACGCGGGCGAAGTCTTCCAGCACCGGGCGGAGGAAGATCTCGCCCAGCGCCACGTCCACCCCCAGCGCCTGGCGGACGCGGGAGACGAGCTGCACGGCGCGCAGCGAGTGGCCGCCCAGCTCGAAGAAGCTGTCCCACCTGCCCACCCGCTCCACCCGCAGCACCTCCGCCCAGATCGCGGCCAGCGCCTCCTCCGTCTCGCCGACGGGCGCCTCGTAGCCCCAGGTGGCATACGCGGCGCCGTACGGCGCGGGGAGCGCCTTGCGGTCGAGCTTGCCGTTGGGCGTGAGCGGGAGCGCCTGCAGGTGCACGTACGCCGCGGGCACCATGTGCTCCGGCAGCCGCTCGGAGAGGTGCGCGCGCAGCGCCTGGGCGTCGAGCGCCTCGTCGGCCACGTAGTAGGCCACCAGGCAGGAGTCGCCGGGGGCGTCCTCGCAGGCCACCACCACCGCCTCGCGCACGCCGGCATGGTCGCGCAGCCGCGCCTCGATCTCCCCCGGCTCGATGCGGAAGCCGCGCACCTTCACCTGGTGGTCGGTGCGGCCCAGGAACTCCAGCGTCCCGTCCGGCAGCCGGCGCACCCGGTCGCCCGTGCGGTACATGCGCCGCGACGGCTCGGGCGAGAAGGGGTCGGCGACGAACGCGGCCGCGGTGAGGTCGGGGCGGTTGAGGTAGCCGCGCGCCACCTGCACGCCGCCCACGCACAGCTCGCCCGCCACGCCGGGTGGAACGGGCTCCAGCGTCTCGTCCAGCACGTACAGCCGCACGTTGGCCGTCGCCCGGCCGATCGGCGGCGGCCGGCCGGCGTCGGCCGTCTCCAGCACCGTCACCCGCACGCACGTCTCCGTGGGCCCGTAGCCGTTGTAGAAGCGGCGGCCGGGCGCCCAGCGCGCCACCACGTCGGCCGGGCACGCCTCGCCCCCGCTCATCACCGCCCGGAGATCCGGGAGGTCGGCGTCGGGGAGCGCGGCGAGCGCGGAGGGGGTGAACTTCGCGTGGGTGACCCGCTCGCGGCGCAGCAGCCCGATCAGCGGCTCGCCCGGCATCATCGTCGCGCGCGGGGCCGACACCAGCGCCGCGCCCGAGGCCAGCGCGGTGAAGACGTCGAGGACCGACGCGTCGAAGTGCAGCGGCGCGAAGAGGAGGACGCGCGAGTCGGCGCGGATGCGGTACGCCGCGCGGTACGCCTCGATCGCGTTGACCGCGCCGCGGTGCGGCACCAGCACGCCCTTGGGCATGCCGGTGGACCCGGAGGTGTAGATGACGTAGCCCAGGTGGCCGGGGGTGAGCCCCGCCCGCGGGGGATCGGTCTCCGGCTGCGAATCCCACGCGGCCGCCGCGGCGTCGACGGCGATCACCCGGGGATGCATCTCCCCCAGCGCGCCGGCGAGCGACGCCTGGGTGAGCACCACGGCGGGCGCGCTGTCGTCCAGCATGAAGCGCAGCCGCTCGGCCGGGGAGCGGGGGTCCAGCGGCACGTAGGCACCGCCCGCCTTCTGCACCGCCAGCACGCTCACCACCATCTCGACCGACGGCTCCAGGCAGAGCGCCACCCGCACGTCCGGCCCCACGCCGAGCGCGCGGAGGTGGTGCGCGAGGCGGTTGGCGCGCGCGTTCAGCTCGCCGTAGCCCAGGCGCTCGTCCTCGAACACCAGCGCCACCGCGCCGGGCGCGCGCGCCACCTGCGCCTCGAACAGCTCGTGGATGCACAGCTCGGCCGGGTACGGCGCCTCGGTGTCGTTCCACCGCTCCACCACCGCCGCGCGCTCCGAGGGCGAGAGGAGCGCCAGCCGCTCCACCGGCCGCGTCTCGTCGGCCGCCATCTCCTCCAGCACCCGGCGCAGGTAGCCGCCGTGGCGCTCCACCGTCTCGCGCTCGAACAGCCCGGTCGCGTACGTCACCCCGCCCGAGATGCGGCCGTCCGCCTCGCCCATCGAGAGCGACAGGTCGAACTTCGCCGTGCCGTGCGAGTCGCCGGGGACGGAGCTCAGGGTGAGCCCCGGGAGCTCCAGCCGCGCCGCGGGGACGTTCTGCCAGGCGAAGAGCACCTGGAAGAGCGGGGTGTGCGACAGGCTGCGCACCGGCTCCACCAGCTCCACCACCTGCTCGAAGGGGATGTCCTGGTGCTGCTGCGCGCCCAGCGTGCTCGCGCGGACCCGGGCCAGCAGCTCGGCCACCGTGGGCGAGCCGCCCAGGTCGATGCGCAGCGCCAGCGTGTTCACGAAGAAGCCGATCAGCCCCTCGATCTCCGCCCGCCCGCGGTTGGCGGTGGGGGTGCCGATCACCACGTCGTCCTGTCCCGAGAGGCGGCCGAGGACGGCGGCCCAGCCGGCGAGCAGCGTCATGTACAGCGTGGTCCCCTGGCGGCGGCCGAGCGCCTTGAGCCGCGCCGTGAGCGCCTCGTCGAGCTGCAGCGGCGCGCCGGCGCCGGCGGGGTCGCGCTTCGCGGCGCGCGCGTGGTCGGCCGGGAGCGCCAGCAGCTCGGGGGCGCCGGCCAGCGTGGCCGTCCAGTAGTCGGCCTGGCGCTGCAGCACCTCGCCGGTCACCCAGCGCCGCTGCCACGCGGCGTAGTCGGCGTACTGCACCGGCAGGGCGCGCAGCGGGTCGCCCTCGCCGCGCAGGAAGGCGCCGTAGAGCGTGCTCAGCTCCTTCACGAACACGCCCATCGACCACCCGTCGGAGACGACGTGGTGCGTGGTCACCACCAGCACGTGGTCGTCCTCGCCCAGGCGGATCAGCCGGCCGCGGATCAGCGGCCCGCGTGCCAGGTCGAAGGGCGCGTCGGCCTCGCGCGCCATCAGCCAGCGCAGCTCGGTGTCGGCGTCGCCGTGGCCCTCCAGGTCGTGCTCGTGCAGCTCGAAGCCGCTCTCCGCCTGGGGGGTGATGCGCTGCTCGGGCTCGCCGTCCACCACGGGGAAGGCGGTGCGCAGCGCCTCGTGGCGCTCCACCACCCGCTCCAGCGCGTGCCGCAGCGCCGCCACGTCCAGCTCGCCCTTCAGCCGCAGCCGCCGGGGGATGTGGTAGGTGCCGCCCAGCCCGCCGAGCTGCTCCAGGAACCAGAGCCGCTGCTGCGCGAACGACAGCGCCATCCGGCCGCCGCGCGCCACCGGCTCGATGTCGGGGAGCTCGGAGCGCGCGGTCTCCCGCAGCCCGCGGGCGAAGTCGGCCAGCACCGGGCGCGCGAAGAGGTCGCCCAGCGGAACGTCGATCCCCAGCACCGGCCGCAGCCGCGAGATCACCTGCACCGCGCGCAGCGAGTGGCCGCCCAGCTCGAAGAAGTCGTCCCTGCGCCCCACCCGCTCCACCCCCAGCACGTCCGCCCAGATCGCCGCCAGCGCCTCTTCCGTGTCGCCCACCGGCGCCTCGAAGCCGCCGGAGACGCGCGCGGCGCCCTCGGGCGCGGGGAGCGCCTTGCGGTCGAGCTTGCCATTGGGGGTCAGCGGGAGCGCCTCCAGGTGCACGAACGCGGCGGGGACCATGTGCTCCGGGAGTCGCGCCTGCGCCAGCCGGCGCAGGTCGCGCGTCAGCGCCGCGGCGCTGCTCCAGCGCCGCGGCGCCGCATCGACGTCACCCTCCGAGTCGTCCACGCCCGCCGCGTCGAGGCGGGGCGAGATGGGACGGCGGGCATCCTCGTGTAAATTTGCGAGTGAACTCGCGGCTACAACGGCACACAGGCCGCCTTCGCGGACTTCGACCGCCGGCCGCACCGCGTAGACGGTGAAGAGGCCGGTTCCCTCCAGCGCCTTCTCCTCCTCCACCACCACGCGGAAGCCGTGCGTCTCCAGCAGCCCGGTCACGCGGCCGAGATTGCCGTCCTGGTCGTGCGCCTCGACCACGACCTGGCCGATCTTCCCCCAGTCCTCCGCATCGATCCCGGCGAGCACGTCGAGCTCGCCCTTCTCAACGTCCACCTTCAGCAGGTCGATCCGCTCGACGCCCTGCTCGCGGATCACCGCCGAGACCGTGCGGATCTCGCAGGTGACGCGCTCGCTCACCAGCCGCGTCTCCAGCATCTCCTCCAGCAGCATCTCGTCGACGCCGTCGTCGGCGCCCTCCAGCTTCCGCTCGTTGCGGATGTAGGAGCGCACCACCGCCTGCGCGTCGGCGTCGTCGCCGAACTGCCCCGACAGCACCGAGGCGTGGGGGTAGAAGGTGAACGTCTCCGACCCCGCCGCCGCGCCCAGCCCGCAGTTGAACAGCCGCGCCCGCAGCCCGTGGATGCGCGCGTTGGCGCTCAGCGCCGCGAACACCCGCGGGATCGGCTCGAAGGCGTAGACGGTCACGTCCGGCCGCAGCGTGCCCGCGAACAGCGTGAACATCCCGATGTTCGCGCCCACGTCGAAGACGCAGTCGTCCGCGCGCAGCACCACGCCGTGGCGGAGGTAGCTGCGCTCCTCGAAGATCTCGCGGTAGAGGAACTGGGTCTCGGTGGCGTTCAGGTGCGCGACCCCCATCCCGTTCGGCAGCTCGTACGGCGCCGCGGCCGCGGGGTCGCCCTCGCGCTCCAGGCGCAGGACTTCGAGGACGCCGCCGGCGCGCGTGCGGTCGGGGACCACGTACGCCACCAGCGAGGTGTCGCCGCCCTCGTCCTCGCGCGCGACCACCACGGCCTCGCGCACCGCCTCGTGCTCGGCCAGGCGCGCCTCGATCTCGCCCAGCTCCACGCGGAAGCCGCGCAGCTTCACCTGGTGGTCGTTGCGCCCCAGGTACTCGATCGCCCCCTCCACCAGCCAGCGCGCCAGGTCGCCCGTGCGGTACAGCCGCGCGCCGGGGGTGGCGGAGAACGGGTCGGGGACGAAGCGCTCCGCCGTCAGCGCCGGTCGTCCGAGATACCCGCGCGCCACCTGCACCCCGCCGATGTGCAGCTCGCCCGCTACCGCCATCGGAGTCGGCTCCCCCGCCCCGTCCAGCACGTACATCCGCGTGTTGGCGATCGGCCGGCCGATGGGGACGATGGTCCTCGTATCCCCCGGCATGCACTGCCACGCCGTCACGTCCACCGCCGCTTCCGTCGGCCCGTACAGGTTGTGCAGCTCCACCCAGGGGAGGTGCGCGTGGAACTGCGAGACGAGCGACGCCGGGAGCGCCTCGCCGCTGCAGACGACGCGCTTCAATCCCGCGCAGCTCTCCACCTCCGGGTGGTCCAGAAAGAGCGGGAGCATCGAGGGGACGAAGTGCAGCGTGGTGATCTCCTCGGCGCGCACCGTCTCCACCAGGTACGCCGGGTCCTTGTGGCCGTCGGGCCGCGCCATCACCAGCCGCGCGCCCGTCATCACCGGCCAGAAGAACTCCCACACCGAGACGTCGAAGCTGAACGACGTCTTCTGCAGCACCGCCTCGTCCGCCTCCAGCCCGTAGGCGTCCTGCATCCACGCGAGCCGGTTCACGGCGCCGCGGTGGTGGCACATCACGCCCTTTGGCCGGCCGGTGGACCCCGACGTGTAGATGATGTAGGCGAGGTGGTCCGGCGTGAGCCCGGCGCGCGCCGGGAGGATCGACGGCGCGTCCATCCACGCCTCGTCGTGCCCGTCCAGCGCCACGATCGGGAGCCCGGCGTCGGCGAAGTGCCAGGCGAGCGCCCGCTGGGTCAGCAGCGCCATGGGGGCGCTGTCTTCCAGCATGTAGCGGATGCGGTCTTCGGGGTACGACGGGTCCAGCGGCACGTAGGCGGCGCCGGCCTTCAGCACGCCCAGCAGGCCGATCATCATCTCCAGCCCGCGGTCCAGGCTGAGCGCCACGCGGGCGTCCGGCCGCGCGCCGAGGCGGCGGAGATGGTTCGCGAGGCGGTTGGCGTACGCGTCCAGCTCGGCGTAGGTCAGCGCCCCGCCGTCCGCACTGACGGCGATCGCGTGCGGCGTGCGCGCCACCTGCGCCGCGAAGAGGTCGTGGATGCACGCGTCCGCCGGGTACGCGGCGGCGGTGGCGTTCCATCCCTGGACGATCTGGAGTCGCTCCGCTTCGGGGAGCACGTCCACGCTCCCCGCCGGGCGCGCGGGCGTGCGCTCCAGCGCGTCGACCAGCCCCTCCAGCGCGCGGTGCATCAGCGCGCAGAGGCGGTCGCCGCCCACGGAGGCCGGCACCTGCGCCGCCAGCCCGAATCCCTCGCCCATGTCATCCACCGACATGACCACGGGGTAGTTGGTGCGCTCGGTGGCGTGCAGCCCGCGCATCCCCGCCCACGCCTGCTTCGAATCTTCGGAGCGGACGGGGCCCTCGCCGCCGGCGTGGCGGTAGTTGAGGAGCGCGGAGAAGAGCGGCGTGGGCGCCTGCACCCCGCTGCTGCGCTGGGCCAGCGCCAGCGAGGCGTGCTCGTGGCGCAGCAGGTCGGCCAGCATCACGTGCGTGCGGCGAACCGTCGCCTCCACCCCCTCCTCTGCCACGCGGATGCGCACGGGGAGCGTGTTGACGAAGGGGCCCATCACCCGGTCCGCCCCCGCGCCGCCCTGCATCCGGCCGAAGAGCACCGTGCCGAACACCACGTCCGCGCGGCCGGAGACGCGGGCGAGCACCTGCGCCCAGGCCACGTGGCAGAGCGTGCCCGCGCTCACGCCCAGCTTCCGCGCCGCCGCGCGCAGCCGCGCGGCGACGTCGGAATCGACCGCCCGCCGCCGTTCCTCCACGTCCGAGCCGTCGCCCCACGCGTCCAGCATCCCGAAGGGCGCGGTGGGCTCGTCCACGTCGCCCAGGAGGTTCGTGAAGAACGCCTCGTGCTCGGCGCGGCTCACCCCCAGGCGCGCCTGCGCCACGAAGTTGCGGAACGGCAGCGGCGCCGGGAGCTCGGCCTGGCGCCCCAGCAGGTGCGCCTGCACCTCGGCCAGCAGCACCTCCTGCGCGGTGTGGTCGCTGGCCAGGTGGTGGCGCAGGAGGAGGAGGAGCCAGCGCTCGTTCTCCGCGTCCGGCGCCACGCACGCCCGCATCAGCGGCGCCTGGCGCACGTCGATGCGGTGGCGGCGCGGGTCGAAGCGCGCCAGCAGCCGCGCGGCCACGTCTCCGTCCCCCGTCTCCGACGCGTCGAGATCCACCTCTTCCACCGACAGCGGCGCGTTGCGCCACACCACCTGCACCGGCTCGGGGAGCCCTTCCCACACCACCGCGGTGCGCAGCACGTCGTGGCGCGCGACCACCGCCTGCAGCGCGCCCAGGAAGGCGTCGAGCCGGTCGCGCGTGTCGAAGGCGCTGAGGATGGAGAGGAGGTAGGGGTCGCCCTCGGTGCTCAGCAGGTGGTGGAAGAGGATGCCTTCCTGCAGCGGCGCCAGCGGGTAGATGTCCTGCACGTTCCTGGCGCCGCCCGGCACGCCGGCCACGATCCCGTCGACCTCGGCCTGGGTGAGCGCCACCAGCGGCAGCATCTCGGGGGTGATCGCCTGCGCGTCGGGCCCGATCGCGTTCGGCGGAACGTGCACGTCGCGCGACTCGCCGCCCACCGCGGCGGCCAGCTCGGCCAGCGTGGGGGTGACGAACAGCGCGCGCACCTCGGCGTGCAGCCCGCGCCGCCGCATCCGCTCGATCAGCGTCACCGCGCGCAGCGAGTGGCCGCCCAGCTCGAAGAAGTTGTCGCGCCGGCCGACGGGGTCCACGCCCAGCACCTCGGACCAGATCTCGGCCAGCGCCGTCTCGACCTCGCCCACCGGCGCCTCGTAGCCGCGCGTGGCGTACGCCGCCCCGTCGGGCGCGGGAAGGGCGCGGCGGTCCACCTTGCCGTGCGGCGTGAGCGGCATCGTCTGCAGGTGGACGTACGCCGCGGGCACCATGTACTCCGGCAGCCGCTCGGCCAGGTGCGCGCGCACCGCCTGCGCGTCCAGCGCCTCGTCGGCCACGTAGTAGGCGACCAGAACGGTGTCGCCGAACGCGTCCTCGCGCGCGGCGACCACCGCCTCGCGCACGTCGGGGTGCTCGCCCAGCCGCGCGTCGATCTCGCCCAGCTCGATGCGGAAGCCGCGCACCTTCACCTGGAAGTCGGTGCGGCCCACGAAGTCGAGCGTGCCGTCCATCCGCCAGCGCGCCATGTCGCCGGTGCGGTACAGCCGCGCGCCAAGCTCGGACGAGAAGGGGTCGGGGACGAAGCGCTCGGCCGTGAGCTCGCGCTGGTTCAGGTAGCCGCGGCCGACGGCGGGTCCCCCGACGTGCATCTCGCCCGGGACGCCGATCGGCACCGGCTCGCCGCGCCCGTCCAGCAGGTAGACGCGCCGGTCGCCCACGGGGCCGCCGATGGGGACGGTGGGCGCGTCGTAGCCCGCGGGGACGGGGAAGCAGGAGGCGAAGACGGTGCACTCCGACGGGCCGTATCCGTTCACCACCCGCAGCGCCGGATGAAGCTCCTGCGCGCGCCGGATGTGCGCGGCCGACACCGCCTCGCCGCCGGTCATCACCTGCGTCACGCCCTCGAGCGCGTCCGGCGAGCCGTCGACGATGGCGTTGAAGTAGGCCGAGGTGAGCCAGAGGGTGTTGACGCCGTGGCGGCGGACCTGCTCGCCCAGCACGCCCGGCTCGGAGCTCGCGCCGGGGTAGAGGACGCAGCGGCCGCCGCTCAACACCGCCGGCCACAGCTCCAGCGTCAGCGCGTCCCACGAGGTGGAGGAGTGCTGGAGGAGGACGGTGCTCTCGTCGAAGCGCGCGTAATCGACGTTGCGGAAGAAGCCGGGGATGGCGCGGTGCGGGACCTCGGTCCCCTTCGGCTGGCCCACGGAGCCGGAGGTGTAGATGACGTACGCCAGGTGCTCCGGTGTGACGTCGACGCGCGGCGCCTGATCACTCTCCCGCGCGATCGCGTCCGCGTCGCGGTCCAGGCAGACCACGGCCGCGGGGAGCTCGGGGAGGCGCTCCAGCAGCGCGGCGTGGGCCAGCAGCACCGGCGCGCCCGCGTCGGCGACCATGAACGCGAGGCGCTCCGCGGGATACGCGGGATCGAGGGGGACGTAGGCGCCGCCGGCCTTGAGGATGCCCAGCAGCCCCACCACCATCTCCAGCCCGCGCTCCACGCAGATGGCGACGCGCGTGTCCGGGCCGACGCCGCGCGTGCGCAGGTGGTTGGCGAGCCGGTTCGCGCGCCGGTCCAATTCGGCGTACGTCCACCGTTCGTCATCGAACACCACCGCGACCGCGTCCGGCGTGCGCGCGGCCTGCGCCTCGAAGATGGTGTGGATGCAGGCGTCGGCGGGGCGCTCGGCGTCGGGCGCGTTCCACGTCTCCAGCAGCTGCCGGCGCTCGGCCGCGGGGAGCACGTCCACGCTGCCCACCGCGCGCGACGGCGCGGTTTCCAGCGCCTCGGCCAGCCCCTCGAGCGCGCGGTGCATCATCGCGCACACCCGCGCCGCGCCCA
>DASQLJ010000671.1:0-6693 GCA_035630095.1 Longimicrobium sp. | reverse complement strand
AGGGGATTCCTGGGCCAGGCGGTCGGTCGACATGGGCGGGAGGGAGTTTTGTGGGCGCGAAAGGAATACCTCGAGGCCGACGTAGCTAGATAATCATCCCTCGCCAACGCACGCAACCTTCTTCGAACGTGGCAAGTCGTGGTCGTCAGCCGCACCCATCACGGACGAAAGTCGGATCACCATCGCGCCGAAGTTGCCTGATATTCTGTTCACTTCTATGATACACGCCCGTGCGGTTGGGAGCCGTCAGCGCGGTGATTATCGACACGCGCGCTCGCATGGACCCCACCGTGGTTCGCTGCCTCGCATCCAGGCGGTGCCGAGCGCAATCGCTGAAGCCCGAACTCCTTGGTCGCAGATCCCTTGTCCACGAAGCGAAAAATACGGCGGCGCGGCAGGACGTCGGCGCAGTTGTACGAGATCGTTTACGGCCCCATGGCGCAGCCCTGGCAGGCGCGGCTCTCGAAGGAGACGCGCGAGGCGTTTCCAAGGCTTCACGCGCTGGTTCGCGAGGATCCGCGCGCGGCGGTGGCCGAGCTGCGTGCCTGGATCGCGCGTGAACCGCTGCCGATGTTCTTCAACTGGCTCGGCGCCGCTTATAGCGTGCTGGGCGACACCGATGGCATGCGCGACACGGTCCTCGAGAACTACAGGCGGAACCCGCAGTACCTCTTTGCAAGGGCGAATTACGCCGAGTTGTGCCTGTGCGACGGCGACATCGCCGGCGCGCGTGAGGCGCTCGGCGCCGCGCTCGACATCCGACCTTTCCTCGGCGGCCGGAGACGAGTGCACGTCTCGGAAGTCGCGGCGTACTTCTACGCGGTGGCGCTCTATCACATCCAGGCCGGAGACCTGGCTGCCGCGGAGAAGGTGTACGAGATGCTGGACGAGGTTTGTCCCGATGACGTGTCGACAGAGAATCTCAGGCGCAGGCTGCATCCGAGGCTGCGCGACCTGTTTTCCAGGTAGCGCGTCCCGGGGGGGCCGCGGTCCGGAACCTTCCCCATCCCGCGCCACCGCGGATTCCCGCTCCGACCGACACGTCTGTCGCGCCTGCGCCGGCCCAGCCCCTCGGGACGGGCCGGCGCTCGTGCGAACGCGCGCAGCACGCGCATCCCGACGCCACCGGTCAGCGCCCCCAGCGGCAGCGACGCGTTCGAGGCGGCGAGCAGCTTACGACTGGGCAGGCCTAGAGCCGTCTTTCGCCGAGGCCATTATCCCGAGCCCGAGAAAAACGATGATGCCACCGGCAAGAACCACCTTTTTGGCACTACCGCGGCGATGCTGTCGGGACGAGTTTTCGAAAGCTGCATCTAGCTCGTTTCCAACGCGCTGGAAGAAGCCCCCCACGCCGCCACGGTCGGACTGGGTCACCTCTACCGGCAGATTCATAGCGAGTTGAACGCCACCGTACCCAGCGGTGAGCAAGCCGAGCATCGCGATCACGATACCGAATTTTTTGAAGTCCACTGTCGTCGCCTCCTCGCAAGAATCCACCGGTTCGGAAAACGGGTTTGCACTCGATCCATACTCCGAGACTCTGCCCGGCCAGTGCTCCCGTTAGTGGCGCGTGAGTGTCGCGCGCCCGATCAATACAAACGCAGGTTGTACGAATGTCAATCAAACATGTGATCGCGTTCGCAAGTCCTTTCCCCGTGGAGGGGGCAGCCCTGGATTCCCGCTCCGACCGACACACTCGCGTCGCGCCTGCGCCGGCCCAGCCCCTCGGGGACGGGCCGGCGCTCGTTCGAACGCGCCCAGCACACGCATCCCGACGCAGCGACAGCAGATGCCCAGGCGGACCGACGTGATCGGGCAGGCGGCCGAGTTCGACCACTCGGGGACGCAGGCCGTCCGCGCGCTGCGCGAAGAGGGGTACCGCGTGATCCTGGTCAACAGCAACCCGGCCCCGGTCATGACCGACCCCGGCCTGGCCGTCACCACCTGCATCGAGCCGATCGCAGTTCCGCGCGGCTAGCGATCCGTTTCGTACTTGAACCCGGGATAGGTGAACGCAGGCGCGATCACCTGGCAGTCACGCCCGCTGCCGCCGTGGCGCAAAATATCCGCGCGCCAGAAGCGGGCGACGATCTCCTCCATCTCGCCGACGATTGCGTTCGCCTCGTCACGGCGCAGGCCGAACCGGGGCGATTGCGACAGGAGGTTCTCCCGCGTGGCCAGACGGCCCAGCCGGCCACACTCCATCGCCAGGCGACGCTCCTCCAACCCCTGCCGCGAGTTTGGCGTAAGGTCGTACGCCGGCGCGAGGCGCCATTCACGCCCGGGAGCGACGACCGCGTGGTTGCGCGGATGGTCGTCCACGTTGCAGATCAGCGCGTTCAGCACCATGCGCCGGAACAGCTCGGCCTTGTCTTGCCGCGGCCGTGCCGACCACCGCTGAAGCTCGTCGGCGAGCAGCACGTACGACCAGTTCCGGCGGTCGGTGGGTGTATCTTCCGCGTCCAGCACCGTCAGTGGTGACGCAGGTACCCACGGCTCGCGTCGCCGGCATCGACGAGTTCGCGGTCGAAGCGCTTCACCAGGAGAACGCACTCGGTGCCCACGCGTTCCACCCGGGCTTCGGGAGCACGGATGCCGCACCGGCTGGCAAGGGCCAGCATCGCGGCTTCCACCGGGGCGTTGTTCCACCGGTCGCCGTGCTGGGGGAACTTGGCGATCCAGAGGCCGTCGTCGTCTTCCACCACGTTCTTGGGCCTCGCGCCGCCCATCGAGCTCCCCGGATCGAGCAGGTCCACGATCTGCGCGGGCACCGGCTCGCCCGGCCGGTCTTCCTCGAGCAACGCCGCGCCCGGCGCAGTTCGCGGAGTTGCACCACGCGGTTGAACTGGCGGAGCGGAGCAGGCGGAACGGGTCCTCTCCCAAACGACACCGCGCCCGCCCGGTCCTGCGGCGACTCGAGCAGAAAGTCGACCTCGTCCAGGTCCTGTCGCCCCACGATCCGCTCGATCACACGCCGGCCCCACGCGTCGGGCGCGGCATCTCGCAAGGCACCGAAGACACCGTCCAGGGTCGCGGTCTCGAACACCGTCGGCACGATCGGGAGATGGATCGGGTCCAGCGGCACGGCATCGGGCCGCTCACGATAGCTTCGTCCGTACACGAACCGGCCGACGGCCCGTTCGTCGCGCGTGATCTCGCGCTGAAAGCGGCCGCACACCACGGCCTCGAGCGATCGCGGAAGATGGACGTAGACGAAGCACTCGCGGCGCGACGGCATCAGAACTCGTCATTCAGGGTCGCGGGCGGCCGCGCGCGGGTCCCCAGCCGCGCGGCCTCGAGCGTGGCGCCTTCCACGTCCCGCTGCGGCGCGGCGAGCTGCGCCACGTCGCCATGGAGGCCGAGCGCCCACAGGACTCCCACGTAGGCGCCGATGCCCGTGCCCGCGCGGCCGTGTTCGATGGCAATCACGGTCGCACGAGTGATCCCCGCCTTGGCGGCGAGGTCCGCCTGCCGCCAGCGCCGGCGCAGGCGGGCGGCCGCGATGTTCCGCCCCAGCTGCGTCAACGCCTCCTGGGCCGCGGCCGGCATCGAATGCGTGTAGGTGATCTGTTGCTTGCTGCGAGCCATGCGTGCCCTGAGATCGGTTGGAGTTCATTAATTGAGCACATCGCGGACTTGTGTCAACGATTATCAACACCTTTCAGGTCGTTCCCGGTCGCCTGAGGGTGAACGCTGCTCGTTGTCAGGCGCTTCGCCGAAACGGGCGACCATCAACCTTTCCGCACCGCCAGCCATATCGTAGATTCCCGCTCCGACCGACGACTCGTGTCGCGCCTGCGCCGGCCCAGCCCCTCGGGGACGGGCCGGCGCTCGTGCGAACGCGCGCAGCATACGCATCTCCGACGCCCAAGCGAAACAGGCCGATGCCCAAGCGGACCGACCTCCAGAGCATCCTCATCCTCGGCAGCGGGCCCATCGTGATCGGGCAGGCGGCCGAGTTCGACTACTCGGGGACGCAGGCCGTCCGCGCGCTGCGCGAAGAGGGGTACCGCGTGATCCTGGTCAACAGCAACCCGGCCACGATCATGACCGACCCCGACCTGGCCGACGCCACCTACATCGAGCCCATCACCCCCGAGTGGGTGGAGCGGGTGATCGAGAAGGAGCGCCCCGACGCCATCCTCCCCACCATGGGCGGCCAGACCGCGCTCAACGTCGCCCTCGAGCTGCACGACAGCGGCGTCCTGGCCAAGTACGGGGTGGAGCTGATCGGCGCCAAGGCCAAGAGCATCCGCATGGCCGAGGACCGCAGCGAGTTCGCCAAGGCCATGGTGCGCATCGGCCTGCGCGTGCCGCACGGCGGCTTCGCGACCTCGCTGGACGACGCGCTGCGCATCGTGGAGGACACGGGGTACCCGGCCATCATCCGCCCCAGCTTCACTCTGGGCGGCACCGGCGGCGGCATCGCCTACAACCGCGCCGAGTTCGAGGAGATGATCCGCCGCGGGCTCGACCTCTCCCCCGTGCACGAGGTGCTGATCGACCGCAGCGTGATCGGGTGGAAGGAGTTCGAGCTGGAGGTGATGCGCGACCACGCCGACAACGTGGTGATCATCTGCTCGATCGAGAACGTGGACGCGATGGGCGTGCACACCGGCGACTCGGTCACGGTCGCCCCCGCGCAGACGCTGACCGACGTGGAGTACCAGTCGATGCGCGACGCGGCCATCGCCATCATCCGCGAGATCGGTGTGGAGGCGGGCGGGTGCAACGTGCAGTTCGCGGTGAACCCGCGGAACGGCGAGCTGCTGATCGTGGAGATGAACCCGCGGGTGTCCCGCTCCAGCGCCCTGGCGTCCAAGGCCACCGGCTACCCGATCGCCCGCATCGGCGCCAAGCTGGCCGTGGGCTACTCGCTGGACGAGCTGCCGAACGCGATCACGAAGACCACGCCGGCGTCGTTCGAGCCGGTGCTCGACTACGTGGTGGTGAAGTTCCCCCGCTTCGCCTTCGAGAAGTTCCCCCAGGCCGACAACACGCTGGGGGTGCAGATGAAGGCGGTGGGCGAGTCGATGGCGATCGGCCGCACCTTCCGCCAGGCGTGGCAGAAGGCGATCCGCGCGCTGGAAGTCGGCCGCCACGGCTGGGACGCGGGCGCCACCCTGGCCGACGACAAGCTGAAGGACGACGCGCCCGACACCATCCGCGCCTCGCTGCGCCGCCCCAACCCCGAGCGCTACTACGTGATGAAGCGCGCGCTGGAGATGGGGATGACGATCGACGAGGTGAGCGAGCTCACCTTCATCGACCCCTGGTTCATCGCCCAGCTCGCCACGCTGGTGGAGGCGGAAGCCTGGTTCGCGGCGCTCGGCGAGGTCGGCGCGGAGGAGATGCTGCGGATGAAGCGCTGGGGCTTCAGCGACGTGCAGCTCGCCCGCCTGCGCGGCGAGACCGAGGACGCGGTGCGCGAGCGGCGCTGGGGGATGGGGATCCACCCGGTCTACAATAGGGTGGACACCTGCGCCGGCGAGTTCCCCGCCGCCACGCCCTACCTCTACTCCACCTACGCCGAGGAGAACGAGTCCGTCCGTTCGGACCGGAAGAAGGTGATGATCCTGGGGAGCGGCCCGATCCGCATCGGCCAGGGGGTGGAGTTCGACTACTGCTGCGTGCAGGCCGCGCTGGCGCTGCGCGACGCGGGGTACGAGACGATCATGGTCAACTCCAACCCCGAGACGAACTCGACCGACTTCGACGTGAGCGACAAGCTCTACTTCGAGCCGCTCACGCTGGAGGACGTGATCGAGATCGTCCGCCTGGAGGAGCCGATGGGGGTGATCGTGCAGCTCGGCGGGCAGACGCCGCTGAAGCTGGCGCAGCCGCTGGCGAAGCTGGGCGTCCCCATCATCGGCACCCCGGTGGAGGCGATCGACCGCGCGGAGGACCGCGAGCGCTTCGAGGCGCTGGCGCGCGAGCTGGGCATCACCCAGCCGCCCAACGGCCTCGCCGTCTCGGCCGACGAGGCGGCGACGATCGCCGAGCGTATCGGCTACCCGGTCCTCCTGCGCCCCAGCTACGTGCTGGGCGGGCGGGGGATGGAGATCGTGTACGACGAGCCGGGGCTGCGCGACTACTTCGGGCGCGCGGTGGCGGTGAGCCACGACCGCCCGGTGCTGATCGACCGCTTCCTGGAAGATGCCTTCGAGGCCGACGTGGACGCGCTCTGCGACGGCGAGACGGTGGTGATCGGCGGGGTGATGCAGCACATCGAGGAGGCCGGCATCCATTCCGGCGACAGCGCCTGCGTGCTCCCGCCGTACCGGCTGACGGACAGGCAGATCGCCGAGATGCGCGAGCAGACGAAGCGGTTCGCGCTGGCGCTGGGGGTGATCGGGCTGATCAACGTGCAGTACGCCGTGTTCGAGGGGCGCGTGTACGTGATCGAGGTGAACCCGCGCGCCTCGCGCACCGTGCCCTTCGTGAGCAAGGCGACGGGGGTGCAGCTCGCGCGGATCGCCGCGCGGCTGATGGTGGGGGAGAAGCTGGCCGACTTCGGGCTCCCGGAGGAGATCCCGGTGGGCGGCGTGGCGGTGAAGGAATCCGTCTTCCCCTTCAACAAGCTCCCCGAGGTGGACCCGCTCCTGGGCCCGGAGATGCGCTCCACCGGCGAGACCATGGGGGTGGACGACTCCTTCGGGATGGCGTTCGCCAAGGCCGAGATCTCCGCCGGCA
>DASQLJ010000670.1:0-3172 GCA_035630095.1 Longimicrobium sp. | reverse complement strand
CCAGGTAGCCGCGCGCCAGCCCCGCGCCGCCGATGTACAGCTCCCCCGCCACCCCCGGCGGCACCGGGCGCATCCCCGGGTCCAGCACGTACAGCCGCGCCCCGGCGATCGGCCGCCCGATCGGCGGGAGGGCGGGCCACGCCTCGGGGCTCGCGCCCAGCCGGTGCGCGCTCACCACGTGGGTCTCGGAGGGGCCGTACTCGTTCTGCAGGACGGCGCCCGGGACCCGCGCGAACCACCGCCGCAGCGCGGGGGTCGACTGGAGCGCCTCGCCGGCGGTGACCACCTCGCGCACCCCGGCGGGAACGCGCCCCAGCGCGTCGGCCGCCTCGGCCAGGTTCTGCAGCGCCACGAAGGGGAGGAAGAGGCGGGTGACGCCCTGCCGCTCCACCCACTCCAGGAGCCGCTCGGGGTCGCGGCGCGTCTCCTCGTCCACCATCACCAGCCGCCCGCCCCCCTCCCAGGTGGAGAAGATCTCCTGGAAGGAGACGTCGAAGCTGAGCGAGGCGAACTGCAGCGTGGCCGCGGACTCGCCGCCGGGCCAGCCGCGCCGCTGCCAGTCGAGGAGCGCCATGAGGGCGCCCCGCGTCATCGCCACCCCCTTGGGCCGCCCGGTGGAGCCGGAGGTGTAGATGACGTAGGCGAGGTCGAGGGGAGAGGCGTGGACCGCGGGGCTCGCGTCGCTCTCCTCCCCGAGCGACGGGTCCGCGTCGGGGAGGAGGACGGGGACCTCGGCGTCCAGCTCCAGCGCGGCGGCGCGCTCGTCGCCCAGGAGGAGCCGCACCCGCGCGTCGCGCAGCATGAAGGCGAGCCGCTCGCGGGGGTACGCCGGGTCCAGGGGGACGTAGGCGCCCCCCGCCTTGAGCACGGCGAGCACCGCCACCAGCTGCGCGGCCGAGCGGCGCATGCACACCCCCACCCGCTCGTCGGGCCCCACGCCGGCCTTGATCAGCCGCCAGGCCAGCCGGTTGGCGCGCGCGTCGACCTCGGCGTAGCTCCACTCGCGGCTGTCCGCCACCACCGCCACCGCGCCCGGGGCGCGCGCCGCCTGCCGCTCGAAGCGCGCGTGGATCGGCAGGCTATCGGACGGCGGCAGGGGCGCCTCGCCCCATTCGGCCAGCACCCGCTCGCGCGCCTCGCCCGAGAGCAGCTCGGCGGCGCGCAGCGGCCGGTCGCCGTCGGCCGCGAGCCACTCCAGCAGCCCGGCGTAGTGGTCGAGGAGCCGCGCCACCGCCCCGTCGCCGAAGTGCTCGCGGGCGTAGTCGGCCAGGAAGAGGAGGTCGTCGCCCAGGAGCGCCACGCTGAGCGTGAGCGGGTAGTTGGTCTGGTCGCGCTCGGGCTGCCCCGCGATGGAGAGGGCGCGCTCCCCGCCGCCGCCATCGCCGCCGTCGCCGGCCGCGGCCGCCGCGGGCTGGTTGTTGAAGACGAAGAGGGTGTCGAAGAGGGAGGTTCCCGCGGGGACCTCGCTCCAGCGCTGCACCTGCGCCAGCGGGCTGAACTCGTAGTCGCTCATCTCCGCCTGGCGCGCCTGCAGCGCGCGCAGCCACGCGGCGACGGGGATCTCCTCCTCCACCCGCACCCGCACGGGAAGGGTGTTGATGAACAGCCCCACCATCTCCTCCACCCCGGCGATCTCCGGCGGCCGCCCGGAGACTGTCACGCCGAACACCACGTCCGCGTCGCCCGAATAGCGGGCGAGGAGGAGCGCCCACGCGCCCTGCGCCAGCGTGTTCACCGTCAGCCCGTGGGCGCGGGCGAAGGCGCGCAGCCGCTCGGTCGCGCCGGGCCCCAGCGTGCGCTCCGCCCGCCCGTAGCGTTCGGCGGACGTGTCGACGGCGGGCCGCTCCAGACCCAGCCCGGTGGGCGCGTCGAAGCCGGCCAGCTCGCGCCGCCACCAGCGCTCGGCCGCCGCCAGGTCCTGCCGCCCCAGCCAGGCGATGTACGCGCGGTACGGACGGGCCGGCGGGAGCGCCGGCTCGCGCCCCGCCACGTGCGCGTCGTAGAGCGCCGCCACGTCGCGGAAGAGGAGCGGCACGCTCCACCCGTCCAGCACCATCATGTGCAGCGAAAGGACGAGCCGGTGCGCGTCGTCGCCGGTGCGGAAGAGCGCCAGGCGCAGCAGCGGCGGCGCCGCCGGGTCGAAGCCGCGGGCGCGGTCGTCCCGCAGGTACGCGTCCAGGCGGGCGGCCCGCGCGGGCGCCGGCGCGTCGCGCCAGTCCTCCACCACCAGCGGTACCTCCACCCGCCGGCGCACCACCTGCAGCGGCTCGCGCACCTCCTCCCAGGCGAAGCCGGTGCGCAGCACCGCGTGCCGCCGCACCACGTCGCGCCAGGCGCGCCGGAAGGCGTCCACGTCCAGCGCCCCGCGCAGCTCGAACTCGAACTGCGCCACGTACACGCCGCTCCCGGGCTCCAGCAGGGTGTGGAAGAGCATCCCCTCCTGCATCGGGCTCAGGCGGTAGAGGTCCTCCACCTCGCGGCCGCTCCCCACCAGGCGGTCCACCTCGTCCTGCGTGGCCCGCGCCAGGGGGAAGTCGGACGGGGTGCGCCCGCCGGCGTCCTCCTCCGTGCAGTGGGCGATGAGCGCGCGGAGCTCGGCCAGGTAGTCGCGCGCCAGCGCCTCCACCGTCTCGGCGCGGTGCACCCCCGCGCTGTACTGCCAGGTGATCCCCAGCCTCCCGCCCATCACGGCGCCGCCCAGCACCAGCAGGTGCCCGCGGTCGGCCCGCGCGTCGGTGTCGGCCCCGGCGTGCTCGGGGGCCATGGCGAAGAGGCCCTCCTCGCCCCCCAGGGCGCCGTCGAGCTGCCCCATGTACTCGAAGCGCACCCGCGCCTGCGGGAGCGCGGCCAGCGCCTCGCGCACGTCGGCGCGCGGGCTCAGCCAGCGCAGCGCGCCGTGGCCGATCCCGCGGTTGGGCACCGCGCGCAGCTGCTCCTTCACCGCCTTCAGCGCCTCGCCCGAGCCCTCGCGGCCGCGCAGGTCCAGCAGCACGGGGTAGAGGGTGGTGAACCACCCCACCGTGCGCGACAGGTCGATCCCCTCCAGCACCTCCTCGCGGCCGTGCCCCTCCACGTCCACCAGCACGCGCGCCTCCCCCGCCCAGCGCCCCAGCGTCCGCGCCAGCGCCGCCAGCAGCACGTCGTTGATCTGCGTGCGGTAGGCGCGCGGCAC
>DASQLJ010000669.1:0-2063 GCA_035630095.1 Longimicrobium sp. | reverse complement strand
TCGCCGCCATCGGCGTGCTCGCGGCCGGGCTCCCGCGCGCGCACCGGCTGTACCGCGCGCAGACGGCGCTCGTCATCGCGGGGATGCTGATCCCGCTGCTCGGCACGGTGGCCACCATGACGGTGCTGGCCGGCTGGTCCGGGCGCGACCTGTCGCCGGTGACCTTCGGGGTGGCGAACCTGCTGATCGCGTGGGGGCTGTTCCGCCGGCACCTGTTCGACGTGGTGCCGGTGGCCCGCCACACCGTGGTGGAGAGCCTGTCGGATGCGGTTTACGTGCTGGACCCGGGCGGCCGGCTGCTGGACCTGAACCCCGCGGCGCGCCGGGCCAGCGCCGCGCAGGCCGACCCGGTGGGCCACCCCGCGGCCGCCATCCTCCCGCTGGAGGCGGAGACGGTGCGGCGGCTGCTGGAGGGAGGGCCTTCCTGCCGGGAGGTCGAGACCACCGGGGCGGCGGGCGGGCCGGCCGAGCTGGGCCTGCACCCGCTCACCGGCCCGCGCGGCGAGGTGCTGGGGAGCGTGGTGGTGCTGCACGACATCACCGCGCGCAAGCGTGCCGAGAACGAGCTGCGCCTGCACCGCGACCGCCTGGAGGAGACCGTCGCCGCGCGCACGGCCGAGCTGCGCGACGCCGTCCAGCAGCTCCGCGGCGAGGTCGCCGCGCGCCACGAAGCGGCCGACGCGCTGCTCCGGAGCGAGGAGCGCCTGCGCCAGATCGCCGAGAACAGCAGCGAGCTGTTCTGGCTGCTGGAAGCCGGCGGCCGCGTGGCGTACCTGAGCCCCGCCTTCGACCGCATGTGGGCGGTGCCGCGCGCGCGCGTCTACGCCGATCCGCAGGCGGCGTTCGATTCCGTGCACCCGGACGATCGCGGCCGCGTGCGCGCCATGTGGGACGACGCGTACGGCGGCCGCCCCGCCGAGGCGGTGCACCGCGTGAACGGGCCCGACGGCGCCGAGCGCTGGCTGCGCACCCGCGCGGTGCCGGTGTACGACGCCGACGGCGTGGTGTACCGCGTGGCCGGGGTGAGCGCCGACGTCTCGCGCCAGAAGCGGATGGAGGCGCAGCTCCAGCACGACGCCTTCCACGACCCGCTGACCCGGCTCCCCAACCGCGCGCTCTTCCAGGACCGCCTGCACCACGCGCTCGACCTCTTCCGCCGCCACGCCGACCGCGCCTTCGCGGTGATGGTGGTGGACCTCGACCGCTTCAAGCGCGTGAACGACAGCTTCGGCCACGCCGCGGGCGACGCCCTGCTCGCGGCCGTGGCCGACCGGCTCCGCGCCTGCCTGCGCGAGGGCGACACCGTGGCGCGCTTCGGCGGCGACGAGTTCGCGCTGCTGCTGGACGGCGTGCCGGGCGCCCCCGCGGCGCTGCGCGGCGCCGCGCGCATCCAGGCGGCCCTGGAGGCGCCGTTCGCGGTGGAGGGGCACGAGCTGATCGTGACCTCCAGCATCGGCATGGCGCTGAGCGGCGACGACACCGACCCCGACGCGCTGGTGCGCCGCGCCGACACGGCGATGTACCGCGCCAAGGAGCGCGGCGGCGACTGCTGCGAGGTGTTCGACCGGGCCATGCACGCCCGCGCCCTCTCGCGCCTGCGGCTGGAGACCGAGCTGCGGCACGCCGCCGGGCGCGGCGAGCTGCGCGTGCTCTACCAGCCGATCGTGGCACTGGGCGACGGGCGGGTGGTGGCGTTCGAGGCGCTGGTGCGGTGGAGCCATCCCGAGCGCGGGCTGCTGGCGCCCGGCGCCTTCCTGGACGTGGCCGAGGAGACCGGGCTGATCGTGGCGATGGACCGCTGGGTGCTGCGCGAGGCGTGCGCGCAGCTCCGCGCCTGGCGCCAGCGCCACCCCGCGTGCGGCCTGCGGGTGACGGTGAACCTCTCCGCGCGGCAGTTCGCCCAGCCGGGGCTGGTGGACCACCTGGCCGCCGTCTTCGCCGAGACGGGGGTGGACGTGGACTGGGTGCGGCTGGAGATCACCGAGGGCGTGCTGGTGGGGCGCACCGAGGAGGCGGTGCTCGAAGAGCTGCGCGCCCGCGGCATGCACCTGATGATCGACGAC
>DASQLJ010000668.1:0-2951 GCA_035630095.1 Longimicrobium sp. | reverse complement strand
CACCTACTTCGTGATGCTGCGGGGGTACTCGCCCTACACCGGGGTGACGCTCACCGCCACCGTCACGGGCCCGCCGGTGGTGGCGCCCGGCAGCCTCGCGGGCACAGCGGTCTCCATGTCGCGCATCAACCTGGCGTGGGTGGACGCCAGCACCAACGAGTCGAGCTTCGCCATCGAGCGCCGGGCGAAGCCCGCCGGCGGCGACACCACCTGGTCGGCGTGGGCCCACCTCCTCACGCGCGGGGCGAACTCGCGCGGCGCCGTGGACAGCATCGGCGTGACGGCGGGCCTCACCCACCAGTACCGCATCCGCGCCTGCAACACGGGCGGGTGCTCGGCGTGGGCGTACAGCCCGGGGGTGACCACGCCCTTCCCCACGGTGGCGCCGCCCCCGCCCGCGGCGCTGGCGGCGACCTCGACCGCCACCCTCATCAACCTCTCGTGGGCGCACTCGAGCCCGCTGGAGAGCAGCTTCAAGCTGCAGCGCAGGCGGCGCATCTCGGGGAGCACGTGGACCGCGTACCAGGACGCCGCCACGCTGGGGCCGAACGCCGCCAGCTACACCGACACCGCCACCGTGGGCCAGGAATACGCCTACCGCATCCGCCCCTGCAACGCGATCGGGTGCGCGGCGTGGGTGCTGAGCCCCGTGATCAGCCTGCGCACGGTACCCACGGCGCCCACCGCCATCTCGGCGCGCGTGACCACCCTCCACCGCATCGACCTGGACTGGACCGACGCGAGCACCAACGAGACCGGGTTCCGGCTCTCGCGCCGGTCGCGCGTGCCCGGCGGCGCCTGGGGGGCGTTCGCGCTGATCGCGACGGTGGCGCCGAACACGGTGGCGCCGCCGGTGGCGGTGACGTTCGCGGACAGCGCGGGGGTGGTGGTGGGGCTGGAGTACCAGTACCGGGTGCAGGCGTGCAACACGTCGCTCTGCTCCGCCTACGCCACCAGCCCGGGGGTGGTCGCGCCCGCGCTTCCGCCGGGGGCGCCGGGCTTCCTCGGTGCGACCGTGATCGGCTCCACGCGGATCGACCTCGCCTGGATGGACGCAAGCGCCAGCGAGAACGGCTTCAACCTCCAGCGCCGGAAGCGCAACGCCGACGGCACCTGGCAGCCGTACCAGAACGTGGTGACGACGGGCCCGAACACGATCTTCTACTCCAACACGGGCCTGAGCCCCGCGTCCACCTACACCTACCGGGTGCGGGCGTGCAACGCGGCCGGGTGCTCGGCGTTCGTGACGGGCGCCAACGTGACCACGCCGTAGCACGCCCGGCCGGTCAGCGGCGACCGTCCCTCTCTCCCTCGAACGTCCTCCGGCGGCTTGCTCCGCTGGAGGACGTTCGTCTTCGACGGCCCTGGCCGGCGACGGAAAAGCCGGGTGTGGGCGTGTCCCTCCGCTGCGCTCCGGGCCGGGCTTCGCGCGCCGTAGGCAACGATACCGCCGTTGCCAACGGCGCCGAGCCGCCGTCGCGCCAGGGCCCCTCTTGTCCCC
The DNA here is from genome assembly GCA_035630095.1 of Longimicrobium sp. GTDB lineage: Bacteria > Gemmatimonadota > Gemmatimonadetes > Longimicrobiales > Longimicrobiaceae > Longimicrobium. Next base: position 1,450 of record DASQLJ010000668.1, on the reverse strand, counting down.
GAGACGTCGACGCGGGCGCGCCGGCGTCTCGGCCCTCCGGGCGCGAATCCCTCACGCAAACCGCTCGCGGAACGGAGTTCGTGAGATCCGCGTCATTCGCGCCTGCCGCGATGCGTGCGTCGCGCCGGGATGATGATGACCCCGCGAACCGCGCCTCTCCCAACCCGCCGGCGACGCGATGAAACCCGCCGCCGAGCGGTGAAGCCTCGCGCGGTTTGCGAGGCTTTTCGTCGTTGTTGCTGCGGCTTCAGCCGCCGGTTGCCGGGCCACGGGCGCCCGGCGCGGGGATGTTCCGCGCGCGGCCCGTTTGTTACTCTACCCGCTTCCCATCATCCGTCCGCCCCCGTTGCCGCGAAGCCCACGATGCAGATGATGCCGCGCCGCGTTCTCCCCGTCCTCCTCCTGCTCTCCGCCGTCGCCACGCGCGGGGACGCGCAGCGCGGCGGCGCCTACGTGCCCGGCGCGGGCGACGACTGGCAGCGGCGCGCGCCCGCGCAGGTGGGGCTCGACTCCGCGCGGCTGCAGGCGGCGATCGCCTTCCACCGCGAGCACGAGAGCCGGGCCCCGCGCGACCTGGTGCAGGCGCACTACCGAACGTTCGGGCGCGAACCGTTCGGCGACGCGGTGGGGCCGTTCCGCTCGCGCGGCGACCCCGCGGGCATCGTGGTGCGGCGCGGCTACATCGTGGCCGAGTGGGGCGACCCGAGGCGGGTGGACATGACCTTCAGCGTGACCAAGAGCTTCGTATCCACCGTGGTGGGGCTGGCGTACGACCGCCGGATGATCCGCTCGCTGGACGACGCGGTGGCGCCGTACATGGCGCCGGTGGTGCCGCTGCACACGGCCGCCGTGGCGCGGCCGGCGGCGGACCGCGCGGGTTACGGCGACGTGCCGGAGCCCTTCGAGACGCCGCACAACCGGCGCATCACCTGGGACCACCTGCTGCGCCAGACCAGCGACTGGGAGGGCACCCTCTGGGGCAAGCCCGAGTGGGCCGACCGCCCCACCGGCGAGTCGTCGACCTGGGCGACGCGGGCGCGCAAGGAGCCCGGCAGCGCCTACGAGTACAACGACGTGCGGGTGAACGCGCTGGCGCTGGCGGCGCTGCAGGTGTGGCGGCGGCCGCTGCCGCAGGTGCTGCGCGAGCTGGTGATGGAGCCGATCGGCGCCAGCAACACCTGGCGCTGGACGGGCTACGAAACGAGCTGGGTGGAGATCGACGGGCAGGCGGTGCAGTCGGTGAGCGGCGGCGGGCACTGGGGCGGCGGGATGTTCATCAGCGCGCGCGACATGGCCCGCTTCGGCCTGCTGACCCTGCGCCGCGGCCGCTGGCGCGACAGACAGATTCTCTCCGAGGACTGGCTGCGACAGGCCACGACGCCCACCGGCCCACAGCCCACCTACGGCTTCATGAATTTCTTCCTCAACACCGAGCGCAAGTTCCTGCCGA
>DASQLJ010000667.1:0-2792 GCA_035630095.1 Longimicrobium sp. | reverse complement strand
GGTGAAGGCCGAGACCGAACGCGCGCTGGCGGAGGCGGGAGTCTCGGTGGATCCCGGCCTCCCTTCCGTCGACGTGCGCCGTGCGCGCCCGCTGGAGCAGGTGGTGGGGCGGGCGCTGGTGATGAACGCGCTGATCAACCTGCACTTCGGCGCGCCCGTGGCGGTGGTGCGCCCGTGGATCGAGGCGAACGGCGTGGCCGAGCACCTCTCCCCGCGCGAGCGGGCGCTGCTGGACTCGGGCGGCGGACGGCCGGCGGAGGCGGAGATCCGCGGCCTTCAGCGCTACATCGAGGCGCTGTGGGTGCTGCTCTGGGCCGGCGGCGTGACCGACGACCTGGCGTGGAACCGCACCGTGCCCGGCCACATGGCGCGGCTCGTCCCCAGCCTCAAGGCGAACGAGGACGGCTCCCGGCTGTCCCGCTCGATGCGGCTGCGGCCCCTGCGCGAACGCTTCGGGATGCTGGACGTGTACTATCGCCTGGACTCGTCCGGCGCGCCCGCCGTGCGCCGCGACGCCGTCGCCCAGCGGCGCAAGGCGCTGGAGTGGCTGATGGACACCCAGGCCGAGTGGGACGAGGTGGATCTGCGGGGCTGATCGCGCGCCCGGCTCCCCCGCCGATCGGCCGTATGATCGTGATCCCTCCGGCGTGGCTCCCGTTGACGCGGCTCGTCGAGCGCGGCCACGTCTCCCACCTCATACCAGGCATCGTTCTGGCTCCAACGGCAAAGGAATCTCACGCAGAGCAGCGGAGAGAGCAGAGAACGCCGAAGTTCCCTCTGCTTCTCTGCTGCTCTGCGTGAGACCTTTTGCGGATCTCGATCCCGAGCGGGTCTCTGGTGGCCTCGCGGGGCAGCCGGCACGCGGCGTCGCAACACGGACGGCGTCGGCGTCCTCCGTTGTTGGCGGCGCCGCAACGGTTTATCGTTCGTCTCCGGCGCGCGGCGGACCCTCTGCCGAAGCGCGCCTCCCCCGGCCCGTCCCCGCCCGCTCCGCTCGCCGATGACCGACCTGGCCGACCGCCTCGCGAACCTTTCGCCGGCCAAGCGCGCGCTGCTCACCCGGATGCGCGTGCCGGCGCTCGCCCCGATCCCGCGCATCGCGGACGGGCCGGCGCCGCTGAGCGCCGAGCAGCGCCGGCTGTGGTACCAGCTCCAGCTCGCGCCGGGGTATCCGCTCTACACCATCCCCTTCGGCTTCCGGCTGCGCGGCCGCGTAAACGTGGACGCACTGACCGGCGCGCTGCGCGAGCTGGTGGCGCGGCACGAGGCGCTGCGCACGTCGTTCCGCGAGAGCGCGGGCGTTCCCGTGCAGGAGGTCACCGGCGGCGCCGCCTTCGACCCGCGGGTGCTGGACCTGCGCGGCGACGAGTGGGCCGAGGCCGAGGCCAACTACCAGACCGACGCCTTCACCCGCCTCCCCTTCGACCTGGCCGCCGGCGACACGCTGCACGCGCTGCTGATCCTGGAGAGCGACGAGGAGGCGCGCTTCTTCATCGCCCTGCACCACCTGGCGGGCGACGGCTGGAGCGCCGGGGTGCTGATGCGCGAGCTGAGCGCCCTCTACGCCGCGCGGGTCGACGGCGTCCCCGCCGCGCTCCCCGAGCCGGCGGTGCGCTACCGCGACTGGGCGGCGTGGCAGCAGCGCCCCGGGCAGGATCCACCCGATACGGACGAGGCGTACTGGCGCGGGCAGCTCGCCGGCGCGCCGCACGTGCTGGAGGTGCCGCCCGACCGCGCGCGGCCGCCGCTGCAGGGGTGGAACGGCGCCAAGCACGCCTTCGTCATCCCCCCCGATCTCACCGCCGGCGTGCGCGCGCTGGCCCGCCGCGAGGGCGCCACGGCGTTCGCGGTGGTGGCCGCCGCGCACGCGCTGCTGCTGCGCCGCTACGCGGGGGACGACGACGTGCTCTTCGGCACGCTGCTGGCCAACCGCCCGCGTGCGGACCTGGAGCAGGTGGTGGGCTTCTTCGCCAACACGCTGCCGCTGCGGGTGCGGCTGGACGGCGATCCCACGCTGGCGGAGCTGGTGCGGCGCGCGCACGCGGCGGCCGTGGGCGCGCAGGAGCACGCCTCGCTCCCCTTCGACCGCATCGTGGAGCTGGCCGGCGTGCGGCGCGACTTCTCGCGCCCCCCGCTGGTGCAGACGCTGCTCGTACACGTGGACGCGGCGGGGGCGGCCTTCTCGCTGCCGGGCGTCGTCGCCGAGCCGCTGTTGATGGACAGCAGCACCGCGGCGTTCGAGATGGCGCTGGTGGTGGAAGACCACGGCGACCATCTCTCCGCCGAGCTGCAGTACGCCACCGACCTGTACGAGCGCGCGGGCGTGGAGCGCTTCGCGAGCCACTGGGCCGCCGCGCTCGAGGCCTTCGCGGCCGACCCGGAGCTCCGCGCGTCGCGGGTGCCGCTCGCGTCGCCCGACGAGGTGCGCGAGGTGGAGGGGTGGAGCAGCGGCGGCCCGGGGCCCGACGGGCTGTGCATCCACGAGCTGTTCACGATGCAGGCGCGCATCACCCCGCACGCGGTCGCGCTCGTCCACGGCGCCGAGGCGTGGACGTACGCCGAGCTCAACCGCCGCGCCAACCGCATCGCCCACGCGCTGCGCGGGCTGGGCGTCGGCCCCGAACGCCGCGTCGCGGTCTGTCTCCCGCGCACGCCGGAGCTGGTGGCGACGCTGCTGGGCGTGCTGAAGGCCGGCGGCGCCTACGTGCCGCTGGACCCGGCGTACCCGCGCGCCCGGGTGCAGCTCATGCTCGCCGACACCCGCGTTCCCGTCCTCCTCACCCAGCCGGCGC
>DASQLJ010000666.1:0-8116 GCA_035630095.1 Longimicrobium sp. | reverse complement strand
TCCCCGTCGTCCACGTCACCGAGGAGCGGTTTGCGCTGGGTGGCGCCGCCAACGTCGCCGCCAACGTGGTCGCGCTCGGCGCCGAGTGCCGGCTCGTCGGCTACGTCGGCGCGGACGACGCCGGCGCCCGCATCCGCGCCGCGCTCCGCGAGCTGGACGGCGGCACGGTGGACGCGCGGCTGGTGGAGCGCGGCGACCGGCCCACGACGACCAAGACGCGCGTCGTCGCCCGGCACCAGCAGGTGGTGCGCTTCGACCGCGAGCACTCGCACGACCTGTCCGACGCGTGCGCGGGCGAGCTGTGCGACGCGGTGCGCGCGGCCGTTGCGGGAGCCCACGCGCTGGTGCTGGAGGATTACAACAAGGGCGTGCTGGTGCCGTCCGTCATCCGCGCGGCGCTGGAGGCGGCGGAGGCGGCGGGGATCCCCAGCGTGGTCGATCCCAAGTTCCGGCACTTCCTGGAGTACCGCGGCGCCACGGTGTTCAAGCCCAACGCGCTGGAGCTGGGCGCCGCCCTCGGCACCGCCGTTCGCCCGCACGACGACGCCTGGTTGGAGGACGCGCGGACGACGGTGGGCGCGCGCCACCTGCTGCTGACGCTGGGGGAAGACGGGATGGCGCTGCGCTCCGAGGGCGCGCCCACCTTCCGCATCCCCACCGTGGCGCGCGAGGTCTACGACGTGAGCGGCGCCGGCGACACCGTCACCGCCTTCGTGGCCGTCGCGCTCGCCGCCGGGGCCACGATGGAAGAAGCCGCCGTGCTGGCGAACCTCGCCGCCGGCATCGAGGTGGGCAAACCCGGCGTCGCCGTCGTCACCCCCGACGAGCTCCGCGCGATGGTCGACTGACCCTCGGGCGGACGAGCTGGAGGCGAGTCGGGGAGGTCGTCGGCGAGGCGAGATGCGCCGACCCCGTCCACGCACCGAACCGAAGTCCGCGAAGGCGGCGCGAAGGCGGACTTCGTGCCGTTGTAGCCGCGACTTCAGTCGCATCGTCGCGCGGCTTGCCGAAGCGCGCCGTCCGTGCAGTGCGATCGATCAACCGATTTTTCATCAACCCCTGCGAGGTTGTGACACCATGGCAGATCTGCGGAAGGTACAGACCGACCAGGCGCCCGCCGCCATCGGCCCCTACAGCCAGGGGATGGTGGCGAACGGCTTCGTCTACACCGCGGGGCAGATCCCGCTCGACCCCGCCACCGGCACCCTGGTGGAGGGTGACATCGCCACGCAGACCGACCGCGTGATGCGCAGCCTGCAGGCGGTGCTGCAGGCCGCCGGCGCCGACCTCTCCACCGTGGTGAAGACGACCGTGTTCCTGCGCGACATGGGCGACTTCGCGGCGATGAACGAGGTGTACGGCCGCTGGTTCGGCGACCACGCGCCCGCCCGCTCCACGGTGCAGGCCGCGCGGCTCCCGCGCGACGTGGCGGTGGAGATCGAGGCGATCGCGGTGGTCGCCGGCAGCTGATTGCGAGGATCCCGACGGCGGGCGCCCTCCAGCGCGGGGGCGCCCGGACGTTCTTACGGAAACCGGCGAGCGAACGAGAGTTTCGGATGGTCAATCCGCACATCTTCCGGCAGTACGACATCCGCGGCGTGGTGGGCAGCGACGTCACCACCGACGTGGCCGAGCAGATCGGCCGCGCCTTCACCACCCTGGTGCGCCGCCAGCTCGGCAACGACAGCCCGGTGCTGGCGCTGGGGCGCGACAACCGCCTGAGCAGCAACGACCTGGCCGACGCGGTGAAGCGCGGGATGCTCACCGCCGGCGCGCAGGTGATCGACGTGGGGCTGGTGCCCACGCCGGTGCACTCGTTCGCCATGGCCTGGTGGGGCACCGACGCGGGGCTGCAGGTGACCGGCTCGCACAATCCGCCGCAGTACAACGGGTTCAAGATGGCCATCAGCGGCGGGTCGATCTACGGCGACATGATCCAGGAGGTGCGGCGGATCATCGACCAGCAGGACTACCTGGCCGGCGCCGGCCGTGCCGAGGACCGCGCGGTGCTCGACATCTACGTGAAGGAGATCGCGGCCAAGTTCCAGATCGCCCGCCCTGTGAAGGTGGTGGTGGACTGCGGCAACGGCACCGGCAGCATCGTGGCGACGGACCTGCTGCGCGCGCTGGGGCCGAACGTGGAGGTGATCCCCATCTTCTGCGAGAGCGACGGCACCTTCCCCAACCACCACCCCGACCCGGTGGTGGACAAGAACCTGGCCGACATCATCGCGAAGGTGAAGGAGACCGGCGCCGACCTGGGCGTGGCCTTCGACGGCGACGCCGACCGCATCGGCGGGATCGACGACCGCGGCGGGATCGTGCGCGGCGACACGCTGCTGCTGCTGTACGGGCTGGACCTGCTGGAGAAGCGCGGGGCGGGGCAGAAGGTGGTGTTCGACGTGAAGTGCACGCAGGCGCTCCCCGAGGTGCTGGAAGCCGCCGGCGGCGTGCCGATCCTGAACCCCACCGGCCACTCGCTGATCAAGAAGCGGATGAAGGAGGAGCACGCGCTGCTGGCCGGCGAGCTCTCGGGCCACATCATGTTCGGCAACGACTACTACGGCTACGACGACGCCCTCTACGGCGCCTGCCTGCTGATCGACATCGTCGCCCGGCGCGAGGGGACGCTCGCCGAGTGGCTGGACACCTTCCCGAAGTTCGTGAGCACCAGCGAGCTGCGCTACCCGGCCACGGAGGAGACCAAGTTCGAGATCGTGGGCCGCGCGGTGGAGCACTTCCGCAAGGACAACGAGGTGGTGGACGTGGACGGCGCCCGCGTGCTCTTCGGCGACGGCTGGGGGCTGATCCGCGTCTCGAACACCGAGCCCGTCCTGGTCGCCCGCTACGAGGCGCGCACCCCCGAGCGCCTGCAGGAGATCCGCGAGACGATGGAAGGGTGGCTGGCGACCGAGGGCATCGGCGCCGCGTCCACCGGCCACTGAGGCCGCGTCGTCCCATCGCGACGCTGAGCCGCGCCGGCACCCGTGCCGGCGCGGCTTCCCTTTGGGATGATTCCGAATCGGCATCATTCGTAGTTGTGTCCAGGATCGCCCATGAGCGCCTGAGCGGCCCAACGACTCCTGCGAGTCGGGCATGATCCGGAACGAGGAGGACCTCGTTCGACTCCCGGACGGTGTTAGATTCGCGGGCACGCCCGGCATCGTCCGTCACCTGTTCCGCGATCCATGCGCTTCCTCACGCGCTTTCCGGCGCTCTCCGTGTTCGCCTCCATCGCCCTGTTCGTGGCGGGCGGCGGCACGGTGGTGTACGGCTTCAGCACGCTCGGCTACGACCTGCCGCTGGCGGCGACGGTGATCCCGTTGGCCATCGGCGCGGGGCTGATCGCCTGCTCGGTGATGCTCGTGGTGGCCACCGAGCGCCAGCTCCGCCGGGACGAGGCCGAGCAGAAGGCGCTCGCGCCGGCCGCGCCCGCCAGGCGCGCGGCGAAGGGCCCCCGGCGCGACCCCGCCGCGATCGTCCAGGCCGACCGCGTCCTGGCCCGGTGGACGCTGGCGCCCGACGAGTGGCGCGCCTTCAACGAGGTGGAGGCGGAGGCGCGCAAGCGCGGCGGGATGTACAACACCGCGGTGGGCGCGCTCTTCGGCGCGGTGGCGCCGTGGGTGGTCACCGGCCAGTGGCGCTACTCGGCCGCCGGCGCCCTGCTGATGGCTGCGGTGGTGCTGGTGTGGACGATGATGTCGGCCGCGCGGCTGCGGAAGCGCGAGCCGCGCGCGGGCGGGAGCGTGGTGGTGCGCCGCAACGCGGTGGAGATCGACGGCGTGACCGAGACGCTGCGCGACGGCACCTGGTGGCTCTCCTCAGCGAAGCTGCGCGACGACCTTGCCCTGCCGGTGCTGGAGCTGTCGGTGAAGAAGACGGCGTACGAGCGCGGCGGCAGCAGCCGCACGATGGAGCAGGTGGTGCGCGTCCCCGCCCCCCGCGACCGCGCCGCGCGGGCCGCCAAGGTCGCCGAGCAGCTCCGCCTCGGCATCCCCGACGTAGACGACGACGCCTGATCGTCCGCTGATCGACCCTCGCGCGCGACCAGTTGCCGTTCACCCCCTCTCCCGCGCCCAGCGGGGGAGGGGGCCGGGGGGAGGGGGCCGCCGCCGCATGCGCCGACACCCCTCGAACCCCTCCGTTTCCACCCTCTCCCTCCGCACGAAACGGCGCCAAAACACCCCGGCGTCCATCCGCCCGCCGGGCCCGTCTCCCCACCCACGTGAACAAAGCTCTGGCATGCGGCGCCGATCGGCCGTATCCTTTGCACGGTCAGCGCAGTTCCCGCCCGTATCGCCCCGTCCCCCTCGGACCCAGCCATGCGCCCAACCCGCCACGCCGCCTCCCGGGCGGCGGCCCTGATCTTTTGTACGGCCAGTGCGGTCCTGGCCGCCACGCCCGCCGCGGCCCAGGTCCAGGTCACCCTCCGCCCGCTCACGCCGCCGGAGGCGTTCTACGTGGCCGACCTCCTCCCCGGGAGCGCGGGAGTGCGGCCCGACCTGATCGGCATCACCCTGCTCAGCCCCGAGGGCGTGGGGCGGACGATCTCGCTGGAGCTCACGGTGGCCAGGGAAAGCCCCTCGCCCGCCCAGATCTTCCGCGGGACCACCGACCCGTTCGTCCTCGACCAGGCGGTGCGGCACCTGACCAGCCGCGACCTGGCGTCGCGCGGCCGCGACGTCTCCATCACCGACGTCACGGTGAACGAGGACGCGATCACCGGCCCCGGCGGGCGCAGCGGCCGCCTCCTCCCCGGCACCTACCTGTTCAGGGTCATCGTCCGTGGCGCGGAGGGCCAGGAGGTGGACGGCGACGAGCTGCGGCTGACCTTTACCTCGCCCACCCGCGTGGAGCTGCTCTCCCCCGGCGCCCCGGCCGACATGCCGCCGCCGGTGGTGCTCAGCCCCACGCCGCGCTTCCTGTGGAGCGCCGACGGCGAGTCGCCGAATACGCGCTTCAGGGTGCGGGTGGTGAAGGTGGACGGCGCCGGGTCCGCGGTCGAGGCGCTGCAGTCCGGCTTCCCCGCGTGGGACGCGCTGATCGCCGGCACCTCGGCCTTCTACCCCGCGTCGGTGCAGGCGCTGCGGCTGGAGCCGGGCGCCACCTACGCCTGGCAGGTCACGCGCGAGCTGAGCACCTCCGGCGGGAACGACCTGGTGGAGAGCCCCATCTACTGGTTCCGCGTGGGCGGCGCGGGCACGCCGGGCGCCCCCACGGGTGCGCTGGGGCTGCGCTTCGCCGCGCTCCTGCGGGCGCTGGGCTTGAGCGAGCTGGACGGATTCACCCCCGTGGGCGCCACGCTGGAGGACGGCCGCGTGGTGCCGCTGGAGACCCTCGAGGCGCTGCTCGCGGCGGTCGAGGCCGGCGAGATCTCCGTGCTTTCCGTGCGCGTCCGCTGATCCCCCCCCGATACTCACATGACGATGACGACACGGATGATGCGGGCACGGATGGCCGCCCTCGCGCTGGCGGGATGCGCCGCGCTCCTCGCCGCCGACACGGCCGACGCCCAGCAGGCGGACGTCGCGGTGGTCTACCGGCTGCTGCAGGAGGGGAAGCTCGACGTGACCCGCGGCACCGCGGCCGCGCGGGCGGTGCCGCTCGGCGAGCGGCTGCGCAGCGAGGACCGCATGCAGACCTCGGCGAACACGCGCGCGGCGCTGCGCTTCACCGACGACGGCTCGGTGCTGCGGCTGAACCCCAACACGCGGATGCGCCTCACCTCGGGCGCGCAGCGCGGGGTGGTGGTGCGCACGCTGAATCTGGAGTACGGCGAGCTGTGGACGCGGGTGACCCGCCGGCAGGGAACCACGCTGCAGGTACAGACCGCGGCCGGCGTGGCGGCGGTGAAGGGAACCGAGTTCGTGGTGCGCGTGGACTCGCAGGGCGTGACCACCGTGCTCACGCTGGAAGGCGTGGTCGAGTTCTTCAACGCCGCCGGGCGGGTGGACGTCCCCGCCGGCAGCAAGGTCGTCGCCGACTCCGGCCAGGCGCCCCGCGCCCAGCCCGCCACCGCCGAAGAGCTGCGCGGGGGCGCGGCCGCGCGCGGCGACGAGGGCGGAGCGGTCAGCGGGACGTGGATGGAGGTGCAGCTCCGCGACGCCACCGGGCAGACCCGCACGCTGATGCTGCAGCTCCCGGCGGCCGCGGTCCGCGAGCGGATGGAGGGACGGCCGTGATCCGCCCCGCACCCCACCTCCTCGCGCTCCTCGCCGCGCTCGCCGCCACGCTCCCCGTCTCGACCCTCTCCGCGCAGGACGCCACGCCCCAGGCGCTGATCCTCTCCCCCGAGCCCGGCGAGCGGGTGCCGGGCGACCAGGTGCTGGTGGCGGTCACGCTCCCACGGGCCGACTCCGTCACCGTCCGCGTCGGCTCGCGCGACGTGACGGCGGAGGCGTCGACCGAGGGTGGCGTGCTCACCTGGCGGCCGCGCGAGCCGCTCGCGCCCGGACCGCACCGGGTCGTCGTCGCCGCGCGCGGGGCCGACCCCGTGGCGTGGACCTTCACCGTCGCGCCCCTCCCGCGCGTCGCCGCGGGCCCGGGGATGCCGGCGCGGCGGCGCTCTCCGGCGATACCCCACGGCTCGTTCGTGGTGGAAGGCGGCGGCACCAGCGTGGGCGGCCCCGGCGCCGAGTTCAGCCGCGAGAAGGAGATCCTCCCGCAGATGTGGCTGAACGCCGGCGGCGAGCTGCGGCGCGGGTGGCGGTACTCGACCCGCGCCTACGTGAGCGGCTACGAGAGCTCGGACCGGCAGCCGGTGAACCGCTTCCGCGCCGACCTGCGCGGGCCCTGGCTGGCGCTGGCGCTGGGCGACGTGAACCCCGCGCTCCACGACGTGATCCTGAACGGGCGCCACGTGCGCGGCGGGCAGCTCGACCTGCGCGCCGGCCCGCTCCGGCTGGACCTGGTGGCCGGCCGCACGGGTCGGGCAATCTCCGGCGCGCTGGACCCGCTCGATCCCCGGGTGATGCGCCGCTCCGGCACCTACGCGCAGAACATGGTGGCGGTGCGCCCGTCGCTGGGGGCGGGGGACCGCTTCCGCGTGGGCGTCACGGTGATGCACGTGCGCGACGACGCGGAGTCGATCCCGCTGCTGCGCACCGAGCCGATGGCGGACTCGTCCACCCTGGCGGTGAACCCGGCCCCGCGCGACAACCTGGTGGCGGGGTTCGACGTGGCGCTGCGCCTGGCCGGGGGCCGCTTCACGGCGCGCTACGAGAACGCGGCGTCGCTCCTGGCGCGCGACATCTCCGAGCGGCCGCGCACCCGCGCCGAGCTCGACTCCATGTTCGCCGACTTGGGGATCGAGTCGCCGGGGGTGGACCCGGGCGACTGGGAGCGGCTGATCATCCTGAACGCCTCGCTCACCCCCATCGACCCGCGCGAGCTGACCAACGTGGCGCACCAGGCGCGGGCCACCCTCCGCGTGGGCGCCCACGCCCTGCAGGCCGAGTGGCGCTCGGTGGGGGTCGACTACTACACGCTGGGGATCCCCGGGATGCAGCGCGACTACCGCGGCTGGCGGGTGCGCGACTCGTTCTCGCTCCCCGGCGACGCGCTCTTCGTCACCGCCGGGTACGAGCACGACCGCGACAACCTGGACGGCTCGGCGCTGGCGACCACAACCAACCGCGGCGCCTTCGCCACGCTCACCTGGCAGGCTCCCCGGCAGATGGTGCTCACCGGCTCGCTGCGGCTGGGCACCCGCGGCAACGACCTGGCCACGGGCGCGCCCGGCGCGCTGGACCAGTCGACGCGCGCCGTCTCGGTGGGCGCGCAGGTGCCGGTGGGGCTCCACCCGGCGCTGCGCACGCGGCTCAGCCTGAACGGGAGCTGGCTCAGCCGCGGCGACCCCGTCAACCCGCTGGCCGACACGCGCGACCTGTACTTCCTTGGCGGGATCCAGGGCGAGACGGCGGACCGGGTGACCGACTTCTCCCTCCTCGCCGGGCAGAACCGCTCCGACTTCCCGGAGATCGAGGGCGGGCGCACCGTCTTCGACCGCCTGGTGCTGGCGGGGCGCCGCAAGCTCACCCCGCGCTGGGCCGCGCGCTTCGACGGCGCCTACACCGGCGCGCGCAGCCCCGAGACCAGCAGCGCGCCCGGTCCGCGC
>DASQLJ010000665.1:0-9170 GCA_035630095.1 Longimicrobium sp. | reverse complement strand
GTACTCGCCGATGCTGTGCCCCAGCATCCCCGCCGGCTCGATCCCCCACGACCGCCAGAGGAGGGCGAGCGCGTGCTCCACCAGGAAGAGCGCCGTCTGCGCGTTCTCGGTCCGCCGCAGCGCCTCGTCCGCCTCCGCCTCGGCGCCGGGGGCCGGGAAGAGGAGGGCGCGCAGGTCGGCGGCCACGTGGGGGGCGGCCAGCTCCAGCCCCTGGTCGAGCGCGGCGCGGAAGGCGGGCTCCACCTCGTACAGCTCGCGCGCCATCCCCGCGTGCTGCGCCCCCTGGCCGGGGAAGAGGAAGAAGACGGGGCGGGTGGCCGCCTTCTGCGCGCGGGTCAGCACCCGCTCCGGCGCGAGCGTCTCCAGCGCGGCCAGGGCGTCGTCGCGGCCGGCGCAGACCAGCACGCGGCGGTTCTCGAAGGGCTCGCGCCCGGCCTGCAGCGTGTAGGCGACGTCCGCCAGCGGCACGTCTGGATTCGAGCGCAGGTACGCCGCCAGCCGCCCCGTCGCCTCCTCCAGCGCCCCCTCCGACTGCGCGGAGAGCACCAGGAGCTGGCGCGGGCGCGCGGGGGCTGCGGGCGGGGGCGCGGGCGCCTCCTCCAGCACCACGTGCGCGTTGGTCCCCCCCAGCCCGAACGAGCTGACCCCCGCCCGCCGCGGCGCCCCGTCCGATTCCCACGGCCGCAGCTCGGCGGCCACGTGGAAGGGGGTGGCGTCGAAGTCGATCCCGGGGTTGGGCGCGGTGAAGTGCAGGGTGGGCGGGATCTCGCGGTGCGCCAGCGCCTGCACGGTCTTGATCAGACCCGCGATCCCCGCGGCCGCGTCCAGGTGGCCGATGTTGGTCTTGACCGAGCCCAGCGCGCAGAAGCCGGTCTTCTCCGTGGCGCGCCGGAAGGCGCGGGTGAGCGCCCGCACCTCGATCGGGTCGCCCAGCGCCGTCCCCGTCCCGTGCGCCTCCACGTAGGAGATGCTCTCGGGGGCGACGCCGGCCAGCGCCTGCGCGGTGGTCACCACCGCGGCCTGGCCGTCCACCCCGGGCGCGGTGTAGCCCACCTTCCCCGCCCCGTCGTTGTTCACCGCCCACCCGCGGATCACCGCGTACACGGTGTCGCCGTCGGCCAGGGCGTCGGCGAGGCGCTTGAGCACCACCATCCCCGCCCCGTTCCCCGCCACCGTGCCGCGCGCCTGGGCGTCGAAGGCGCGGCAGTGCCCGTCGGGCGAGCCGATCCCGTGGTCGTGGTAGAGGTAGCCGGCGCGCTGCGGCACCACCACGTTGGCGCCGCCGGCGAGCGCCGCGTCGCACTGCCAGTCGGCGAGCGCCTGGCAGGCGGTCGCCACGGCCACGAGCGAGGTGGAGCACGCCGTCTGCACCGTCACGGCGGGGCCGCGCAGGTCGAGCTTGTAGGCGATTCGGGTGGTGAGGTGGTCGTTCTTGTTGTGGATGGAGGCCTGGAAGGCGCCGGCCGTCCCCGCCAGCCGCCCCGCGGGGACCAGGTGGTTGACCAGGTAGCTGTTCCCCCCCGCCCCGGCGAAGACGCCCACGGTGCCGGCGTACGCGCGCGGCCGCAGCCCGGCGTGCTCCAGCGCCTCCCACGCCACCTCCAGGAGGAGGCGGTGCTGGGGGTCGGTGAGCTCCGCCTCGCGCGGGGTAAAGCCGAAGAAGGGCGCGTCGAACAGCTCCACCCCCTCCACCACGCCGCGGGCCGGGACGTAGCGCGGGTCGGCGCGCTCGGCCGGGTCCACCGCGCGCTCCAGCTCGTCGTCGCGGAAGCGGCGGATCGACTCCACCCCCGCGCGGAGGTTCGCCCAGAAGGCGTCCACCGAGTCCGCGCCGGGAAACCGCCCGGCCATCCCCACGATGGCGATCGCGTCCATGCTCTCTCTCGCTCCGGTGCGCTCAGGCTTCGCCGGCGGGGGCCAGCGGTCGGCGGGCCTCCATGGCCTCGCGCTGGCGCGCGGCGCGCGCCTCCGCCTCGTCCACCACGGCGGAGGGCGCCGCGGCGGCCCCGGCCGCGGCGCCGCCCTCGCCCAGGCGCTCGGCCAGCGCGGCGATGGTGGGATACTGGAAGAGCTCGACCAGCGAGATGCGCTCGCCCAGCCGCGCCGTCACCCGGTCGTAGACCTGCACGATGAGGAGCGAGTTGCCCCCCAGGTCGAAGAAGCGGTCGTGGATCCCCACCCGCTCCACCCCCAGCACGTCGCGCCAGATGCCGGCGAGCGCCTGCTCCACCTCGCCGCGCGGCGCCACGTGCGCGGCGGCGGGGGCGGCCGCCAGCGGGCGCGGGTCGGGGAGGGCGCGGCGGTCCACCTTGCCGCCGGGGGTGCGCGGGAGCGCGGGGACGATCGCCACCAGCGAGGGGACCAGGAACTCGGGGAGGCGGGCCCGCAGCGTGGCGCGCAGCTCCGCGGGGAGCCCCTCGCCGTCCACGCCGGGGCGCGGGGCGCACCAGGCGACCAGCTCCGGGTCGCCGCGCCCCAGGTCGCGCACGGCGGCCGCTGCCGCCGCCACGCCGGGGTGCTCCATGAGCACGGCCTCCACCTCCCCAAGCTCCAGCCGGACCCCGCGCACCTTCACCTGGTCGTCGGCGCGGCCCAGGTACTCCAGGCGGCCGTCCGCCCACAGCCGGGCGCGGTCGCCGCTGCGGTACATCCGCCCCCCCGGCGCGCCGAAGGGGTCGGGGACGAAGCGCTCCGCCGTACGCGCCGGCTCGCCCAGGTACCCGCGCGCCACGCCGGGTCCGGCGATGCAGAGCTCCCCCGCCGCGCCGACCGGCACCGGCCGGAGCGCATCGTCCAGCAGCCGGAGCGCGACGTTGGGCAGCGCGCGGCCGAGCGCCGGCTCGCTCCCCGCCACCCGCCCCGCCGTCGCGTCCACCGTGGCCTCCGTGGGGCCGTAGACGTTGAACACCGCCGTGTTCGGCAGATCCCCCAGACGCGACCAGAGCGCGGGGTCCACCGCCTCGCCCCCCACCAGGATGATCGACGGAGAGGGGGCGCCCTCCCCGCCCAGGCCGGCGGCCAGGAGGGCGCGCAGCTGCGTGGGCGTGCAGTCCAGCACGTCGATCCCCCACTCGCCCACCCGCGCCGCCAGCCGCCGCGCGTCCAGCCGGTCCTCTTCGGGGACGATGCGGATCGTGTGGCCGTTGACGAGCTGGATCCACTGCTTGACCGAGGCGTCGAAGGCCGCCGGCGCGTTCATCGCCACCCGCAGCGGCGCCTCGCGGCCGGCGTAGACGGCGCGCGCGAGCGCCTCCGCCAGGTGCACGGCCGAGCGGTGCTGCACCATCACCCCCTTGGGCCGCCCGGTGGATCCGGAGGTGTGGATCACGTACGCCAGCCCCTCCGGCGAGACGGGCACCCGCGGGCTCTCCGCCGGGAGCGCGTCCAGCCGCGCCGCGTCCGCGTCCAGGCGCAGCGTCGCCGGCGCGCCGGGGAGCCGGTGGGCCAGCGACGCCTGCGTGACCAGCGCGCGGAGCCCGGAGGCCGCCGCCGCGTGCGCCAGCCGCTCGGCCGGGTACGCCGGGTCCAGGGGGACGTACGCCCCGCCCGCCTTCAGCACGCCCAGGATGGCGACCAGCTGCTCGGGCGAGCGCTCCAGGAGGACGCCCACGCGGTCCTCGGCGACGACGCCGTCGGCGCGGAGGGCGTGCGCCACCTGGTTGGCGCGGGCGTCCAGCTCGGCGAAGGTCAGCGCGCGCTCGCCCAGCACCACGGCGGGGCGCGCCGGGGTGCGCGCCGCCTGGCGCTCGAACGCCGCGTGCAGCGTGAGCCCCGCGTCCCAGTCGGCGGATGGACCGGTGAGATCAGCCAGGACGCGCGCCCGCTCGTCCTGGGGAAGGAGGTCGAGCGCCGCCACCGGGGCGTCGGGGGCCGCGAGGGCGCTCTCCACGAGGACGAGGAAGCGCGCGGCGATCCGCTCCACTTCGTCGGCGTCGATCGACCCGGCGTCGTGCTCGAAGTCCAGCCGCGTCTCCCCTTCCCCCGCCACGCAGCAGAGGCGGAGCGAGAAGCGGTCGCCGCAGGCGTGCACGTCGTCCAGCGCGAAACGCACGTCGCCCGCCGGCTCCGGCGCCGGCCGCGTCCGCCACTCGAAGCCCGCGGCGTAGAAGCCGGGGCGCGGCGGCGCGCCGGCCGGCTCCTGGTAGAAGTAGTCCTGCCACTCGTGCAGCTCGGCCGCCGCGGCCGCCGCGTCGGCGCAAAGGGCCGAGAAGGGGCGCACGCCGTCGACGCGGCCGGCGAGCGGCAGCGTCCGCGCGAACGGCCCGATCGCCCGGTCCAGCCCCTCGTAGAGCCGCCCGTCGCAGGCGGCGCCCAGGGTGAGCGCGGGCTCGCCGGCCAGCCGCGCCAGGAGCGCCTGCCAGCACGCCAGCAGCACCGCGTCGGCACCCACGCCGAGCCGCTCCGCCAGCGCCCGGGTGCCTTCGACGGCGCCCGCGGGAAGCGCGCGGGAGATGCGCCCGGGGGCGAAGGCGCCGCCGTCGGCGCGCACGGCGGCCAGCCGCGGCTCGCCGGGGGCGCCTTCCTCGCGGCGGCGCCAGACGTCGCGCCCGGCGGCCGTCCCCTCCGACTCCACGAGGTCGTTCAGCACCTCGGCCACGTCGGCGTACTGCACGGCGGGGGCGCCGCCGTCATCCCCCGCGTACGCCCGCGCCAGGTCGCGCACCAGAACGGGGAGCGACGCCGCGTCCGCCAGCAGCGCGGGGAGGGAGAGGAGGAGGAGGTGCCGGTCGGGCCCCGTCCGCGCCAGGAGGGCATCCACCAGCGGGCCGCCCTCCGCCCGCAGCGGCGCGCGCCCGGCCTCCGCCCGCCACGCCTCCGCCCGCTCCCGGATCTCCGCCTCGCCGGCCTCGCTCCACTCCTCGCGGGCGAGCGCGGGCGCGCCGTCGTCCGCCACCTCCTGCACGGGCAGGCGCATGGCGGGGAGGAAGACGAAGCGGGTGCGCAGGATCTCGTGCCGCTCCACCACGGCGGCCAGCGCCCGCTCCAGCCGGTCCGCGTCCAGCGGCCCGGCGAGCGAGACGGCGGCGGCGGCGTGGAAGGGCGCGCCGGGGTTCGCCTCGCGCAGGAGCCAGAGGCGCCGCTGCTGGGGCGAGAGCCGGAAGCGGAGGGCGGTGGGCTCGGACATGGCCGTCACGCGCGGGCGGGGGAGGCGACGGGGGCGACGCCGTCCCAGTGGCAGGGGTCGGCCATCGCCGTGAGAACGCGGCGCGGGCCGCGGAAGGGGTCGCGGGCGTGCGCCGCCAGCATGTTGTCCAGCACCAGCAGGTCGCCCGCCTCCCAGCCGAAGCGCACCGTGGCCCGCGCGTAGGCGTCGCGCAGCGCGTCGGTCACCTCCGGCGGGATCGGCGAGCCGTCGCCGTAGAAGGTGTGGTTGGGAAGCTCGTCCTCGGGGAGCGCGGCCAGCAGCACGTCGCGGGTGCGCGGGTCCAGCGTGCTGGCGTGGAAGAAGGTGGCGTGGTTGAACCACACCGGCTCGCCCGTGCGCGGGTGGAGCGCGGCCGCGGGGCGCACCTGGCGGGTGCGCAGCCGCTCGGGCCCGCGCCACTCGAAGTCGATGCGGTTCTCCCGGCAGTACGCCTCCACCTCGACCGGGTCGTCGGTCTGGAAGGCGTCGCGCCACGACAGCCCCAGCCCCGTGCCGAAGTTGCGCACGTACATGTAGCCCTTCTCCTCGAACGGGCGGCGGAGCTCGGGGTCGAGCAGCCGGTAGACCTCGCGCACGTCGGCGACCGGGGTGGCGCCTCCCTCCTCGGCCGGGGTGACGCAGAGGAAGAGGATCTTGAGCGGGAAGGTGAGGTTGTACGACTGCTCGTTGTGCGGGAAGATCGGCTGGTCGGGCGGGTGGTCGGTGGAGGTGTAGACGCGCCCCGCCACCTGCGTGCGCGGCGACGAGCGCTCGCGGTACGGGAGCGCGCCCCCCGAGACCGCCGAGGTGAAGCGCTCCAGCTCCTCCGCCCCGCCCACGCCGAAGCCGCGCAGGAGGACGCCGCCGTGCCGGTCGATCGCCGCCTGCACCTGCTCGCGGTTGGCGCCGGCCCACGCGGTCGCGTCCACGCCGGGGGTGACCGCGCGGAACACCAGCGGCAGCGTGGTGCCCGGCGCCGGGAGCTCGGTGCGGACCAGCGCTTCCGTTCCCAGCCCGCGGGCCGCGCGGCCGGGGATCGGCAGCTGCCTGGGTGCGAGGGGGGGCCGCTCCATGGCTCGGACTCCTTCCGGATTCAATCGGGGGTGCCGTCCCACGTGGGGCGGCGGGGGGAGATCGGGTGCCTGCGGTGGATCACGTGCTGCCGGTCGTCCCGCGATTGGCTCTCACAGAGGACACGGACGACACGGAGGGGCTTCGATCTTCCTCCATCTTCCCTCTGTGTCCTCTGTGCCCTCTGTGAGAAACCAGTCCGTTGGAAGCGGCGGCCGGATCAGCGCTCCTGCGGCTGCAGCGCGCCGAACTTCTGCCGGCGCAGCGTGCGCAGCCGCTCCAGCTCGTGGCCCAGACGCTCGTCGTCGGCGGCCGTCAGGCGCGCGGCCAGGGCGTCCAGGCGCACGTCGGGGTCGGCGGCGGCGGCGGCGGCGGCGGTGCCGAACTGCTCCGCCAGCGCGGCGATGGTGGACGCCTGGAAGAGGTCGGTGCTGTAGCGCCACAGGCAGCGGAAGCCGCCCGCCTCCTCGGAAAGGAGGAGCGACAGGTCGAACGGCGCGGCGGTGAGCGGCACCGGGACCCGCTCCATCGCCAGCGTGGGAAGCGCGGGAAGGGGGATCGGCGCCGCGTCCAGCACCAGCATGGTCTGGAAGAGGGGATTGCGCCCCGCGTCGCGCGCGGGGTTGAGCGCCTCGACCAGGGTGTTGAACGGCAGCTCCTGGTGCGCGTACGCCGCCAGCGTCACCTCGCGCGCGCGCCGCAGCACCTCGCGGAAGCTCGGGTTCCCCGACAGGTCGGCCGAGAGGACCAGCTGGTTGACGAAGTGGCCCACCACCCCGTCCAGCCGCTCGTCGCCGCGGCTGGCCACGTCGGTGCCCACCACGATCCGCTCGCCCCCCGTGCGCACGTGCAGCACGGCCTGGAAGACGGCCAGGAGCACCATGAACGGGGTCGCCCGCTCCTCCCGCCCCACCCGGCGCAGCGCCGCGGCCGTCTCGGCCGGGAGCATCCCGGCGTGCTGCGCGCCGCGGAACGAGGGGACGGCGGGGCGCGGCCGGTCGGGGGTGAGCCCCCCGCCGCCGGCGGCGGCGCGCAGCCGCGCCATCCAGTGCGCCAGCTGGCCGGCCAGCGCGCCCGAGTCCAGCCGCCGGCGCTGCCACACCGCGTAGTCGGCGTACTGGAGGGGGAGCGGCGCCAGCGGCGACGGGCGCCCGTGCACGAACGCCACGTACAGCTCCCCCAGCTCGCGCGCCAGCACCCCCAGCGACCAGCCGTCGCAGACGATGTGGTGCGGGGTGAGGAGGAGGACGTGCTCGCGCCCCGAAAGGCGGAGGAGGCGCGCGCGCAGGAGCGGTGCGCGCCCCAGGTCGAAGGGGCGCCGCGCCTCGGCGGCGCCGATGCGCGCGGCCTCGGGCTCGCGGGCGGGGGCGTCCAGCCCGGAGAGGTCCACCAGCGGCAGCTCCAGCGGCCGGGGCGGGTGCACGCGCTGCACGGGCCGCCCGTCGGCCACGCCGAAGGAGGTGCGCAGCGCCTCGTGCCGCCCCACCAGCTCGTCCAGGCTGCGCCGCAGCGCGCCCTCGTCGAGCGCGCCGCACAGCCGCACCGCGCCGGGGAGGTGGTAGGCGGCGTTCCCCGGGCGCAGCCGGTCCAGGAACCAGAGCCGCTCCTGCGACGACGAGAGCGGGAGCGGGGCGTCGCGCCCCGCCGGCGCCAGCGCGGTCCGCGCCCCGTCTTCCCCGCCCTCCGCCGCCTCGCGCACCGCGCGGGCGAACGCCTCCAGCGTGGTCCCCTCGAAGACCGCGCGCAGGGGAACCTCCACCCCCAGCGCCTCCTGCACCCGCGCCACCAGCCGCCCGGCCAGGAGCGAGTGCCCGCCCAGCGCGAAGAAGTCGGCGCCGCGGTCCACCCGCTCGACGCCCAGCAGCTCGGCCCAGATCCCGGCCAGCACCTCCTCCACCGGCGTCCGCGGCGCGGCGCCGCCCTCGGCCTCCGGGCGCGGGGGCGCGGGGAGGGCGCGGCGGTCCAGCTTCCCGTTCGGGGTGCGCGGGAGCGCCTCGAGCTCAACGAACGCGGCGGGGACCATCGGCTCGGGGAGGCGCTCGCGGAGGAAGCGGCGCAGCCCGGCGGGGTCGAAGCCGGCGCCCTTGCGGGTCAGGTACGCCACCAGCCGCGTCCCCGCGCCGTCGTCGCGCGCCGCCACCGCCGCCTGGTGCACGCCGGGGTGCGCGCGCAGCGCCGCCTCCACCTCCCCCGGCTCGATGCGGTGGCCGCGCACCTTCACCTGGTCGTCGGCCCGCCCCAGGAACTCCAGCGTGCCGCCGGCCAGCCAGCGCACGCGGTCGCCGGTGTGGTACAGGCGCCCGCCCGGCTCGCCGAAGGGGTCGGGAACGAAGCGCGCGGCGGTGAGCGCCGGGCGTATCCAGTACCCCCGCGCCACCCCGTGGCCGCCGATGTACAGCGTCCCCGGGACGCCGGCGGGAACGGACCGCATCCCCCCGTCCAGCACGTAGACCGTCGTGTTCGCCAGCGGCGCGCCGATCGTCACCCGTCCGCCGGCCGCGTCCAGCCGCGCCGCCGTCGACCAGATGGTGGTCTCGGTGGGGCCGTAGACGTTCCACGCGGCGCCCGCGCGGCGGGCCAGCCCGGCCGCCAGCTCCGGCGCCAGCGCCTCGCCGCCGCAGAGCGCCTTCAATCCCCCGCCGCCCCGCCATCCCCCGTCCACCAGGAGCTGCCACCCCGAGGGCGTAGCCTGCATCGCCGTCGCCCCGGACGACTCCACCAGCGCCGCCAGCCGCCGCCCGTCCGCCACCGTCTCGCGCGGCGCCACCACCACCTTCGCGCCGGTGGCCAGCGGGAGGAACAGCTCCAGCGCGGCGATGTCGAAGGAGAGCGGGGTCACGGCCAGCAGCACGTCGTCCGCGGCCAGCGGGAGATCCGCGGCGAAGGCGGCCAGGAGGTTCACCACCGCGCCGTGCGGGTTCATCACCCCCTTGGGGCGGCCGGTGGAGCCGGAGGTGTAGATGACGTACGCCAG
>DASQLJ010000664.1:0-7449 GCA_035630095.1 Longimicrobium sp. | reverse complement strand
CGCCGCTGCGCAGGAGCGCGGCCACGGTCTTGATGCGCGCGCTGTCGGGGTTCCCCTGCGTGTCCTCGGTCTCGTCGGCGGTGCCCAGCACCGCCATCACGCGGCGCCCCTTCAGCGGCGCCAGCACCCGGTCGATGGCGGCGTAGTCGTCGCCGCGGGCCACGTAGTCGCCCAGCAGCACGACCAGCTCCGCCCCCGACGCGGCGGCCTTCTGCGTGGCGGCCAGGGCGACCTTCTCGTTGTCGGGCCAGAGGCCGAGCTGGAAGTCGCTGAGCGCGGCGATCTTGAGCCCGCTCCACCCCGGGGGGAGGTCGGGCACCTCGATCTCCACCGGCGTGACCACCACGTTCTGCGCCGCCGAAACGCCGTACACGTCGGCCGGGTTGGGGCCGGTGCTGTCGTCGGGCAGCGTGCCGGCGTCGGCCCGCGGCCCGCCCCGGTTGCACGCCGCGGCCGCCAGCGCCAGCAGCGCGGGCGCGAGCAGCGCGGGCGCGAGCAGCCGCCGCGGAAAGCTCCGCATCCTCGTCAAAGTCTGGTCCGTCAGGGGTCCGTGTGAGCACGCCGCGCGCCGGCGGGCACCCCGGCAGGGCGCAACAGCGGTGCCACGCGCCGCGGACTATGCGCTCAGGGGGAGCGCGTCCACCCGTTTGGGGCTCGCGGTGTAGCGGATCTGGTCGGGGTTCAGCCGGAACCAGCGGCTCACCAGCAGGATCTCGTCCACCTGGTGGCGGGTCACCACGCCGGTGGGCTCGGGGATGCCGAAGTGCTCGTCGCAGAGCCGCTCCAGCCGCCGCCGCTCGGCCGTGCCGCGGGGCTTGGGGACGACCGCGCGCACGGTGCCGCGGCGCACCAGGTACACGCGGTCGTCGCCGTCCTCGCCGGGGACCTGGTAGAGGAAGGTGAGCGAGTCGAGCGCGTCGCGCAGCTCGGCGAACTCGTCGCGCAGCGCCTCCAGCCGCCGCAGCCGGTCGCGCAGCGCGGCCGCCAGCTCGAACTGCATCCGGTCGGCCGCGGCCTGCATCCGCTCGCCCAGGCGGCGCAGCGGCTCGTCGGCCTCGCCATTCAGGAAGGCGCGCGCCGTCTCCACCCGCCCGCGGTACTCCTCCTGGGTGCACCCGCCGGCGCACGGCCCCAGGCACAGCCGCAGCTCCATGCGGTGGCAGCGCGGCGTGTGCTCGAAGGCGAAGAGGTCGGCCTGGTCGGCGAAGCGGAGCGGCGTGTTGACGGGGCAGTCGCGCAGCCCCAGCGCGTCGTTCAGCTCGCGTACCGCGTCCACCACCCGCTTCCCGCCGCGGAAGGGGCCGTAGTACCCCGCCGCGTCGTCGCTCACCGTCTGCACCACGTACAGCCGCGGCGCTGCGCCGGGGGCGATCTTCAGGAACGACCAGCGCCCGTCGCGCTTGTGCTGCACGTTCAGCCGCGGGCGGAAGCGCTTGATCATCTCCAGCTCGCGCAGCAGCGCCGCGAACTCGCTGGGCTGGTACTCCCACTCCAGCCCGGTGGCCTCGTTCAGGATGCGGTGCCCCTTGTCGCCCCGCTTCGCGCGGAAGTACGACAGCAGCCGCGTGCGCAGCGACTTCGACTTCCCCACGTACACGATCTCGCCGTGCCGCCCCAGCATGCGGTAGATGCCGGGCCGGTTGCGCGCGTCGCCCACGGCGTCGCGAAGGGGATGAGCGATCTTGCGTGCCACTGGGGCGAGGGTGCAGCGGAGGTGAACAGAAACCGAACAGCTGCAAGGTAGCGCGTCCGCCGGTGGCGCGGAAGGGGCGTTGTGAAGAAAGGCCGCTCTCAGGCTACGCCAAGATGCCATTTCATATATTTATGTCTGATTCAGAGTGTTCAGTCCCAAGGTGGCGTCAGCTTCATTCCTTGCATATCTCCAGTAAAATAAACGAAGAAACGGTGTTTGCGGCATTCTGGACGGCGCCCGTGAGGTGTCTTGGCACCGTCGTATTATGACCGAATTAAGGCGATCCATATGTCGCGCGGCGGCTCGGAAGCCGTTACCATGAAAGGACCGAGCTTACGCTCACTCGTTTTCCCCTCCCCCGAGAGGCTCCCATGAAGACGCTCCGGTTCAGCCTGGCGGCCGCCGTTCTCTCAGTCGTGGTCGCCGCATGTAGCGGCGGCAGCCCCACCGCGCCCGCGCGCCAGCCCGACCGCCCCTCCGCCGCAGCCAGCGACACCATCCCGTCGGGACCCGCGACCTCCAACCTCCCGCCGAACCCCCTCCCCACCGACCCGCCGCCGGACCCCCGCCAGATCTACGGCTCGGGAACGTGAGGCGGATGCCGCATGCAGCCGATCTCCGCGTCAGTTGGGGGGGCGTAGAGAGGGACGACGGAAGACCGGGTCGGGCCGGCGGAGAGGCATTCTCTCGCCGACTCTGCCGGTTCGCGGGGATGGGCGTCGGGTGGGGATCTCCCTCGGCACGAAGGATCGAGGCATGGGCAGGCACGAAAAAAAACGCCGAGCGCGGAGTTCCGCGCCCGGCGTCTTCGTGCTGGCGTGCCGTGTTTCAGCCGGCCAGCGAGTGGATCAGCTCGTCGGC
Organism: Longimicrobium sp.; assembly: GCA_035630095.1. Lineage (GTDB taxonomy): Bacteria > Gemmatimonadota > Gemmatimonadetes > Longimicrobiales > Longimicrobiaceae > Longimicrobium. The sequence goes on along the minus strand of DASQLJ010000664.1, from coordinate 4,895 downwards.
CAGGGAGTCGGTCGTCTCGCGCCACTGGTCGCGGCCGGGCGCCGCCTGCGCCTCGGCGTGCTGGCGGCGGCGGGCGGCGTCCATTACCGCCTCGGCGGCGAAGCGGACCCTGGCCAGGCCGAGCTTGGCCGCGCCGTCCAGCGCGCGCTGCGCCGCGTCTTCCGCGCGCTCCCACGCGCCCAGGCTCAGCGCACCGTGCGACAGGTCGAGCCAGGCGGCGGCGGCGGTGAACAGGCCGGGGCTCGCGGTGACCATCTCGGTGGCTTCGCCCCATGCGCCCTGGAACTCCGCGCGGTCACCCACGAAGCCCGCCGCCCGGCCCAGGTCGCCGATCAGCGCCAGCCGCAGGGTGGGCTCGGTCACCTGGGGCAGCAGCTGCTTCAGCACCGGCAGCGCGCGGTCGCCGTAGCCCTGGGTGGTCCAGAAGTACGCAATGTCCTTCACCAGCGCCGGGACCGAGGGGTGGTGCGGCCCGTACGACTCGAAGGCGCCGCGGGCCATCTCGTGCGCCCGGGCCACGTTGTCGCGCTCCACGGCGATCCCGAACAGGTCGTGCCGCGCCCGCCCCTCGATCTCGTGGAGCGAGTTGCGCCCCGCCGCCCGCAGCGCACGCTCGAAGAAGCGCTCCGCCGCCGGGTAGTTCCCGCGCTGCACATACACGTTGCCCAGCCCCAGGAACGCCAGCGCGTAGGTGGGCCAGTCGCCCGCCTGGCGCGCCAGCGCGATGGTGCGGCGGTACCAGGTCTCGGCGCGGTTGTACTCGGTGCGGAGCTTCGCCAGGCGGCCCACGTTGTAGGCGCACGACGAGTCCGCCGGGGTGACCACCGCGGCCGCCTGCGCGAACGAGAGCGCGGCCGCCAGCAGCCCGCGCGCCTCGGCCCACTGCGAGAGCTGCCGGCACGCCAGCGCGACGTTCTCCTCGCGCGCGGTCTCGGGCTGGCCCACCATCCCCGCCAGCACCTTCAGCGGCTCCTCGGTCTCGGCGGGGGCGCCGGCCGCGAGCGTCGCCGCCATCCGCGCAGTGTCCGACGCTGGCGCGAAGAGAGCTCCGCGCTGGGCAAGGTCGGCGCGGCCCCACAGCATGGCATCGCGCAGCGACTGCCAGAGCACCAGCCCCAGCTCGCCAGGCACCTCTTCGAGCACGCTCAGCCCTTCGAACGCGTCGGTGTCGCCGTGGGTCAGCGCCGGGGGAACGCGCCAGCGGCGAAGCGTTTTGCGGGGGGGTGCCTTGAACTTGCGTTGTCTCATGATAGGGCAGGTATGGAGCGGGGGGAGAGGGCGGAAACGTGCGCTCGCGGGGTACCGGTGCAAAGATAATGCAGGAGCCACACAACCCGCTAGAGTGTTACCGCCCTTAAATGGGTTGGGCCCATTAGCGTTGACAGCGTGGACAAAAAAAGGTCGAGCGGCCTGCCTGCACGATGCGGTTGATCCCACGGTGGCATCTTAGGCACGGCTCCCCCTCGCGATCGTAGACGCGCAGGCGGCGGACGAACTCGCCGGGCTCGCCCTCGGCGTCGCGGTAGTCGAGGAGGGTGGTGCCGCGGAACTCGATCGCCTCCGCCAGCACCTCGCGCACCGCGTCGCGGATGCGCTTCGCCTGGGGCCGGGTGAGCTCGTCGGCGGGGATGCGCGGGTTCACGCGGGCGCGGAAGAGCGCCTCGCTGGCGTAGATGTTCCCCACGCCCACCACGCGCGCCTGGTCCATCAGCCATATCTTGATGGCCACGCGCGACTTGCGGGTCGCGTCCCACATCCACTTCGCGGTGAATTCGCCGGAGAGCGGCTCCACCCCCAGCTTCGCCTCCCACGCGGCCCACGCCTCGGGCGACATGCGCCAGAGCCTCCCGAAGCGGCGGACGTCGTGGTACAGCATCTCGCGCCCGTCGGCCAGGTGGAAGCGCACGCCGGGGTGGGTCGGCTCGGGGTCGCCGTCGCGCACGACGTAGAGGCGCCCCGTCATCCCCAGGTTCACCAGCAGGTAGTCGCCGCCGGTGTCCACCACGATGTTCTTGGCGCGCCGCGCCACGCTCCCGATCCGCCGCCCTTCCAGCGCCCGCGCGAACGAGTCGGCGCTCTCGTCCTCGATCAGGTCGGGCTTCAGCACCTCCACGCCGCGAATGGTGGCGCCCGGCAGCGTGGCCGCGAGCCCGCGGACGATGGTCTCGACTTCGGGGAGCTCAGGCACGGGCGGCCTCCGCGCGGGCGGTCTCGCGCCAGCCGATGTCGCGGCGCAGGTAGCGCCCGGCGAACTGGATGCGCTCGGCCGCGGCGCGGCTCCGCGCCGCGGCTTCGGCGACGGTGGGGGCCAGGCCGGTGACGGCCAGCACGCGCCCGCCGGTGCTCACCAGCCCCTCCGCCGCCTCGCGCTTGTCGCCGCGGGTGCCGGCGTGGAAGACGATCACGTCGCCCGCCTCCTCCAGCCCCGCCGGGATGTCGATCGGCACGCCCGCCTGGTAGTCGCCGGGGTAGCCCGCGCTGGCCAGCACGGTGGTGGCCGCGGCGCCGGGCTCCCATTCCAGGGCGAGCCCCGCGATGCTGCCGCCGCGCGCGATCTCGTGCAGCGGCTCCAGCAGGTTCGAGCGGAGGAGGGGGAGCACCACCTGCGTCTCCGGGTCGCCGAAGCGGCAGTTGAACTCCACCACGCGCGGGCCGCTGTCGGTGAGCATCAGCCCGGCGTAGAGCAGACCGTGGAAGGGGCGCCCTTCCTCCGCCATCGCCGCGACGGTGGGCTCCAGGATCTCGGCCTGCACCCGCGCCATCAGCTCGGGGGTGGCGATGGAGACCGGGGCGTAGGCGCCCATCCCGCCGGTGTTGGGCCCCGTCTCCCCCTCGCCGATGCGCTTGTGGTCCTGCGCGGGGAGCATGGCGACGACGTTCGTCCCGTCCGTCAGCGCGAAGACGGAGAGCTCCTCGCCGCTCATCCGCTCCTCGATCACCACCTCGCTCCCCGCCGTGCCGAAGGCGGTGCCGGAGAGCATCTCGCGCACCGCGTCCAGCGCCTGGTGCGCGTCGTCGGCCACCACCACCCCCTTCCCCGCGGCCAGGCCCGACGCCTTCACCACCAGCTTGGTGTCGGCCGCGAGCACGTACGCCTCGGCGGGGGTGAGCTGGTCGAAGCTCGCGAAGGCCGCGGTGGGGATGCCGTGGCGCTGCATCAGCGCCTTCGCGAACGCCTTGCTGCTCTCGATCTCGGCGGCGGCCATGCTGGGGCCGAAGCAGCAGAGCCCGTGCGTGGCGAAGTGGTCGGCGATCCCCGCCGCCAGCGGCCCCTCGGGGCCCACCACCGTCAGGTCCACGCGGTTGGTCTCCGCCCACGCGGCCAGCGCCTGGATCTCGCCGGGGTCCAGCGGGAGCGAGGTGGCGCCGGGCATCCCCCCGTTGGCGCGGGTGACGAAGAGCTCGGCATCGGGCGCGTCGCGCCGCAGCTTCCACAGCAGCGCGCTCTCGCGCCCGCCGTTGCCCACGATCAGGATCTTCAACTGGCCTCGCCCGCGGTTGGTTTTGGGGCGGGGATCATAGCGCGTCCGGCCGGGCGCATCAATCTCTTCGGGGATGGATGCACCGAGAGGCCGCGACTCGGTCGCGGCCTCTCGGCGTCGGCGCGCGGGCGGGCGCCGAGAACGCGTGCGCCAGTGCGCGAGTCCACTTCGTCGGTGCGCCGCTACTTCTTGCGCGATTCCAGGATGGCGAGGATGTCGGCGCGGCTGATCTCGCCGTCGCGGCTGCGGCGCTTCCACTCGTCCACCATGCGGCGATAGCTGCGCAGCATGGGGGTGCCGGTGTCCAGGTTTCCGGCAGTGGCCAGGTTCTCGTGCCGGCGCTCGCGCTCCAGGGCGAAGTGCGCGTAGCCCAGGTAGTCCGCCTCGGTCTTCCCGTCGAAGCCGGGGAACTGCATCTGGTACGCCTCCATGCCGTAGGGATCGTCCAGCGTGCGGAAGGAGCGCTGCAGGCTGTCGAACATCTCCAGGATGGTGTCGACCTCCTCCGACTCCTTGTGGTCGGTGTCGTCGCGGGTGACGTGCCTGGCCAGCCGGTCGATCACCGACGCGTACCCCCGCTCCAGCGCCACCACGTAGTCGTTGTACAGCGCCGCCTGCTGCGGGTAGAGCGCGGCCATGATGCGGTACTGGTTGGCCAGCATCCAGCGTTCGGTGCGCGAAAGCTTCATGGTGATGGGCTCCGGTGGGCGGGATTGGGGATGATCGAAACGCGGAAAGGCGGCGTGACGGCGGACGCTTCCCGCGGGCTGAATCGATGTCTGGGGGGTGAAGATCGGAAGAAGGGAGACGGGACGGGTCGCCGCGGTGGTTCGCGGCGACCCGTCCCGCGCCCGTCAGAGCTGCGCGAAGGCCTGCTCCAGGTCGGCGATCAGGTCGTCGACGTCCTCGATGCCGCAGGAGAGGCGGACGATCCCTTCGCTGAGCGCCATGGCCTGGCGGCGGTCCACCGGCACCGAGGCGTGCGTCATGCTGGTGGGGTGGCCGATCAGGCTCTCCACGCCGCCCAAGCTCTCGGCCAGCGCGAAGATCCGCACCCGTTCCACGACCCGCCGCGCCGCGTCGAGCGAGCCCATGTCGAAGGCCAGCATGCCGCCGAATCCGCTCATCTGCGCCGCGGCCAGCGTGTGCTGCGGGTGGTCGGGGAGTCCCGGGTAGAGCACCCGCGTAACCTTCGGATGGCCGGCCAGGAAGGTCGCCAGCGCCATGCCGTTGGCGCTGTGCTGTGTCATGCGCAGGCCGAGGGTCTTGGTGCCTCGCAGCACCAGCCAGCTGTCCATCGGGCTGAGGATGGCGCCGTAGGCGTTCTGGTAGAACGACAGCCACTCGCGGTGGTCGTCGCGGTTGGCGACGACGACGCCGCCAATGCTGTCGCTGTGGCCGTTCAGGTACTTG